>JAIMAA010000019.1 GCA_023512225.1 Candidatus Bathyarchaeota archaeon | reverse complement strand
TAAATTCAACAATCTTTACAGGTGTGGAAACGATCAATTGTGTAAAATTTTACTTGCCCATACTCAATTCTGGAAATCATTCTTACCTTTCGCAATCTATTACACTTATGGGAAAGAATGTTGCTGTTAAAACAGAAGGTAGCGTTAACGCGGTTAAAATAGAAGTTTCTTTTCTGAAACAAAGTTTAGGATTTGACGAGAGTTTCTTTGACTTTCGCAGTACAGTGGAAGAAATTGACGTAATGGATGGTTCTGTTGTTAAGTTTTACACTGGAGAGGTGACTACATCGTTAGGACTCTACCCATAGCACTATTAAGGAGGAAGAAAAAATGCCCCACATAACTATCGAGTACGCCATCTTGGTTCCAGTCCTAATATTACAGATTTTCCTATTTCCGTTAACGACAAGTTGGCTCATGAGCACATGGGTGGACTCACGAAGAAGCCTAGCTCTTCAAGAAGCGGCTAGTCATTTAGGCAGCATAATACAGCAAATGTATTTCTCGCTAAGCCACGACACAATATTAGCTGGTTCTGTAACGCAAAAGCCTGATGTTCCGCTGTATATAGAGAATAACCCGTATACTGGAAGCGCAACGCTAAGAACGGTAGTGAATGAAGCTCAGAATTCCAGCAAAATTTTGGACATAACGTTTAGATTAGAAAATACTGGAATCACAACAACAACTCGCGTTATTCTAGGACAAAATGTTTTGTGGAAAAATTCCACTTTCGTGAGCAACTCAGCCAACACTTGCATAGTGGCTGAAAAATTTGAGAATGGAACAATATTGCTGTCTTTCGGAGGATGAAAGAGGCATAAAATATGGCTGGCTCAACTATAGACCATTTGGTTTCCGTCACCGCCTTTTTAGCTGCAATACTGATTTTTATTAGTTTGTTTAACCAGATTCTGCAAACAGCAGCACTGTATCAACGGCACAGAAGCCTCGCAATGAAATGCAGCGACTTGCTTGACAATATGCTATTAAGCCCAGGCATACCATCTAATTGGGGACAAACTAATGTTACTCCAACTGGTTTTGGACTTCAAGATCCAGAATTCACACAGTACAGACTTAGCGCATTCTCGCTTATGCGGCTGCTTTCTTCTGTTGGAGCGCCAGTGTACTATCCAAAAACTAATCAATGGTACAGCAACATAACTGTGGGTTTTGGAAACTTTTTACTAACGTCATTCAGTGAGGCTATTAACTATTCAACAGCGTCGAGACTTCTTGGAATAAACGGTACTTACGGCTTCCAACTAACCATAACGCCCATTGTAACTCTTTCAATTTCAGAAATCAAATCCAAAAGTCCATTGAGAATAGCTGTTAATGTCACTGGGAGAGGGTTCCCTCTCGCAAATGCTGCGGTGAGCTACTGTTTTCTCACTGTTGACTTAACAGGAGGAGAAGGACCATTTCCAGCCTACAAGACAACATATGGCACTGTCTATACTGATGAAAAAGGATCAACATTGTTAGAGTTTTCAGAGATTACAAAAGAAGACACTTCATATGCCTTAATCGCGTACGCCCAGTTAAGTGGACTTATTGGAGTTGGATATCACCAACGTGTAAGCTGTAGTGGACAATGTGTAATGCCGTTCATCGATAACATAGCGGAAGGTCGAGTGATTATTGCGCATAGTTGGGATGTTCATGGTGGAGATAATCCAGCAGAAATCAAGTATAATGCGACTTTTGTTTTATTGGCTGAGGATTTCACTTTGCGCGAGGTACCCTTAGGCGCAGATAAAGTTGGTAATGTAACCTATGGAATAGGGAAGCCGTATAAGAATATTACTATCCCGACCCACAACCCAGGCATCTTGGTTATCACTTACAAGAAAAGTGCAGTGGAAGGAGGCGTAATCATGATGCCATGGGGAATAAGCGCCATGGCTTTTCCAGTAGTATTTGGAGAAGACTCTTCGGGAAAGGAATGGGTTGCCACCGACATACGCCAAGTCATAGTTAACGATATCGCCTATCAAGCAACTTTGGCTTTGTGGAGTCTTGAAGGTTATCAGGTGATTAGGTAAAATGATGCGAACAATTGAAGTGTTGCTCGTAATAACCATCATCACTGCAGCCTTCATAATTTCCTCCTTCTTCGCCGTGCTACCGCAACCACGCGAAGTTTCACCTCTTAATTTAAGAAGACTTGCATTAACGACCCTTCAAACATTGGATAGAGATTACGATTTAAGCCAGACAGTGTTTAAGCCTATTGATGACCCCTCATGGAGCCAACTTCAAATAGCCCTTGCAGCCACCTTACCACCAAACGTTATTTACAACCTAACAGTTTATGAAGTCTCTAGCGATGGCGCTATACTCTATAGACCTATAAAGTCAATTTCCAACGCTGAAAGCCTCGGCATCGAATCAGAAGCTTCTTCTTATCTGGTTGCCTCTTCTAATGTGACTTTTAATGTTGTTCCGGAGAAAATTGGAGAGCAAGGTGGCGGAGGAACTTTATATATATTGAATTGCAGCGACGCAAACGGATGGTGGATCACAGGATACACAGCCCAAAACCTAGCACAAGACCTATACAATTTACTTTCGCCATATTTTCAAATCACAATAATGATTCAAAACACTGCCCAACTTGCACAGGTACTGAATGGTACAGCATTGCAGAACGAAGTGTTACAGAACGCCGTAATAATAAACACTTTCGGAGAAGCCGTACCAATACCAGCAGGATACTACGCAAGCTCAGGCGTTGGATACGACGCTGGTTCTTACGCCCGTTATTGCCACACTCTAGGTCAGAGAATACAACAGTACAATTGGACATGGATAAGCATAGTAGGTTATCCCTTCTATTATGTAAGCAACACTGGCCTATTTTCAGATCAACAAAACACATGGGGTATCTACGGAATGGAACATGTTGGACAAGCAGGGCTCAATGCTTTTCTGAGAGGAATAAATGGAGAAGCTTACGTTAAAGACGATCAATGGATAACTTTGGGTGATGGGGGCAATCCAGAATACATCATGGTACAGCTCTCCTCAACTGCACAATACTTTTCGAATTATTACGGTATTTACCCATCTCCATATCAAACAGCAACTAGAGCAGTGCCTTCATGGATTCAAAGTAGATACAACTTGAACGCAACAGCGTACATTTTTGATCCAGTGGACCTTGGAGGAAAAACATGGATCGCAGGGGCTACATTTGTGCATTACAACGCTACAGGACACATTAACGGGAAATTTATACCTATAGGATTAACAAGAACACCAGACATAAGAATTACGGCGCTCGCGATTCTGTCTTACTATGAACCCAGACTTTACCGGTCAGAGTATACAGCTTATGGAACTTCTAGGTTTGTCGTTTTGCAGCTTGGGCTTGTGGGAGGTATATAATCTTGAATAAAAAGGGTCAGTTTTCAATAATCGCCGCCTTGCTCGTCGCAGTTATTCTCATAGCAACCGTCGTAATCACTTACTCTACAATTCGCAACAGTCCAATTCAAAACCAGCCCCAAGTCCAAAGCGCAATAGACGAAACCAACCTCGCCTTAAAACAAATTCTAGGCTTCACCATAGGCTATTATGGCTCAGTTCTGCAGGTTACAGGAAACTCTTCTTATGCAAGGATGCTTGCCCTAAGCTATCTTCAGAGCGGATTGGAAAACATGGGAAACATGCATCCGGAATGGGGAACATCCTTCAACGTGACCCATTCACAACTTAACGCCTACTGGTTTACAAACACCAGCTATAGTAAAGGAGAACTTGTAATAACGTATAATCTCACTGGTCTCGGAATTTACGGAGTATCCTATGAAACATCCAGTAGATTAGACGTGAAAGTCATGAACACAACAGCAGATAATGAAGCTTGTTTAGAAATAATCAAAGATGGAAGTGAGCCGCTCATAAATCTCGGAAAGCAAAACTTCATGTTTTACCGTTATTGGGACACAAATTCATCATGGGTGTTAGTTGAGCCAAGCAAAGAGCCAATAGCCTTTGCAAATGGCACCTACTTAGTAGATATTCCATCAGGAATAGATCCCCAATCTTATGTTGTGCAGGTGAAAGATTCGAGAGGAATAATTGTTGTTGCTTCCACATTCAGCCACTACACAATTACATTATCATGGAGCTCCGCGCAATCCTCATCACAAAACTACGTGGACAACAACACATCGGATGTAGATTCTTCAGAAGATAAAGGGTCACATAGTAACTTCCCTGCTCAACAATCTTTCGATGGGGTTTTCGACACTCTAACTGAAGGAAAGACCAGTAAGAATTTCTTGGCTAAAAAGGGAACTTTCACAAAAGCAACCACGACGGGAACACAAACAGTTACAGGTATAGGTTTCACGCCTAAAATAGTTATTTTCTGGTGGACAAGGCAGTCATTTGGCGAATTAGCTTCAGTTCGTGTAGGCTACGGATTTGCGACTAATTACAGCGGAACCTATCAAAACCGCGGGGTTGCATTTGCCTCAGATGACGAACAGCCAAACTCAAATGCCGGAAGATACAGGTCTGAAACATATTCAATAATAATTCTGTCTTCAGGAAACCCAACTGCGACGGCTTTAGCCAGCATAACAAGTTTCAATGTGGACGGATTTTCCTTAAACTGGCAAATAAACGAGAATAGAGCAGATATAATACACTATTTAGCTCTAGGCGGAGAAGACTTAATCTACGCAAAAGCAGGTTCATTCAACCTATCGACAGCTTCTGGAACACAAGACGTAACAGGGGTCGGTTTCCAACCAAATTTTGCAATGTTTCTCTGGACTTATACTGAAGCGGTGGACACAAGCACCTCTCACGGAGAGATAGGCATAGGATTTGCTGCATCCTCAATAAAGAGAGCAGCAATAGTTGCTGCTTCTGAAGACGGCAGGAGCCGGACAGACACGTGGCAACAACAGAGAGCAGACTCATGCATCCTTCTTCTAAACCCTACAACGGGCGGGCAAGATGCAATTGTTGATTTCAGCCAATTTCTAGCCGACGGTTTCAGAGTTAACAAAATTGACGCTCCCGCAGCCATAACTCCAATCTTTTACCTTGTACTAAAGGGTGGAAACTATGATGTAGGAAGCTTCAATTCACCAACTTCCACAGGAACCCAAGACATCGCAACTCTTGGTTTTCAACCAGCAGCAGTAATGCTGGCAACTCAGGGACGCTCTTCAGCTGCGATAGGTCCGAATGCCTCAGTATCTCTAGGCGCAGCGACAACTGCGGTTGATAGAGGTGCAACATGGTTCGAAGACCCAGACAACTTACAAGATTCGGACAACGAAATGGAAACTCTGACCACGAAAATCATTCAATGGAGAGACAGAACAGCTTCTAACACTTTTACTCTGCGAGGCTCGGCAGACTTCGTTTCATTCTTGTCAACTGGATTTAGATTGAGCTGGAGTGATGTGGAAGCTTCAGGAAGACAAGTAATTTATGTGGCATTTGGAGGAGACAACTATGAACTTGACCTGGAAGTCCAATG
Organism: Candidatus Bathyarchaeota archaeon; assembly: GCA_023512225.1. GTDB lineage: Archaea > Thermoproteota > Bathyarchaeia > Bathyarchaeales > Bathycorpusculaceae > DSLH01. The sequence goes on along the minus strand of JAIMAA010000019.1, from coordinate 16,882 downwards.
GACAAATGTCTACTACAATGGAACAACTGAAGAGCTTGCCATCTACGTCGACACCATGAACGCTACAGAAAACCTGCGAGTAGAAGTTTGGTATGGTGGTTCATGGCAAAATCTTCTCCCAAGTCTCGTAAACGGATGGAACAACATTTCAGTTATTCCTTACTTAGACGCCTCAGTGTTTACTATAAGATTCAAAGGAGCTAGTGACAGCTTAGATTCTATTCAAGACAGCTGGAGAATAGACGCAACAATTCTGAAAGTTTGGCCATCTCCAGATTTATATGCATCTTTACAGAACGCAACTATCGTTGTTGAGTTATTACAAAATGGTACGATGAGATGGCTTGGTCAAAACTTACAATTGTCAACACAAGCCAAGCCAATTCCGCCTGTACCGACGAAGGCTATTCGAGTGAACCAAACCATAGATGGCATAAATACAGAAGTCCCATTCCAAATTGAAGATTGGGCTTCCGAATACCGCATACCGTTAGGATTGACTAATAATGCGAGCGTCTTCAACAACAGGAACATGCTAGTCTTTCTGGTAACTAGCAAAGTTTCTAAAATCACTATATGGTGGGATGGAAGTGACACCGCTAACCAAACAGCCTATGCATATACTAATAGATACTTCACCGATGACATAAGTAATAGAAGACTAAGCAATGGCATACTGACCATTCAATTCGCGACAAGCGGTTTCACAGTGACAGCAACTGCAGGAGGCACATCAAGTACTGCAAAATTAATGCGTATAAACCAAGAGTATGACATTACACCACCCGAGTTAGCATATGTCATAATCAATGGTGTAGTCAGGGACATTGTCCATGGAGAATCAGAATATTCTGGAGGCGCTGACAATTGTCCGAACCTTTATGCACATGTGGTAATAACTTTGCCAGCCAACGCATCCTACTACACTTACCAGTTAAGACTAATGTTTGTAGATTCTCAACAAGCCAGAGTCATCACAGACTTATGCCCACTTAAATTAACCACCACAATAGGTACACCGCAAACTGAGAATGGAGTCGTAGGCGGTTTCCCTGTAGTATCAGATGTCACTGGCTTATTCTACAACTCTTCAAGTTCTACTTGGGAACACCATTGGAGCCAGTTCATATCCGGAGAAAGAGGCGCAGGAATCATGTTTACTGACATGGCGAACGAAATGCTCTATGTTTTTGATGCTATCGCAGGAGACAAAACCGGAGCTCTTAGAGTTTCTAATGCCACAGAAAGAACCATTGAATTAGCTCCAGTAACGTCGATGGCTCAGGTGCAGTTTACATATGCGTTAGATGTGACATGGTCTGGTGCTGTGGTTACGTTTGATGGAACCACGCCAATTTATAGTGGAGAAAACGGCTTGTGGATAACTGTTGAGTACCCACCGACAGTGACGATTACAACAGAGGGTTAAGTTTGTTCGAGTCGACTTTCGAGTTATTTAGAATGCAGATTTCAGATTCATACAAGTTAAATAAGAAATCTGAGGATTTCCTAAACAACAAAAGGGAGACACTATGTTAACAAAAAATAATGTGTTAAAATCTAAAAAAGCCATATCCCCGATATTGGCTACGTTACTACTAATCGTTATCGCCGTTGCGGCCATAGTTGTTACGTACGCGTGGATAATGACCTATGTAAGCAGCGCTGGACAACAAGCAGGCGTAACGTTATACAAAGAGAACATTTACTGGAACGCAACTGAAAAAAAGACCTACATAACCGTCGGCAATTCTGGAACAGGCAACACGAAGATAGTGAGGCTTTATCTCGGAACGGCACAAGCCAACCTCGTAAACGTAACAGCATACACGAACATCGGCACTGGAATCATGCTCAACGCAAAATCAGTCGCCACAATAGCCTTGTCTTGGCCGAACGATGTAGCAAATGATTGGACAACTGGAAACTACTACTACTTCAAAATAGTCACAGAAACAGGACACGAACTGCCATTCCCTGAGCAAGCATCCTAGTTTCAGGTTCTCAACAGCGCCAATCTTAAATTTCTAAACTTTTGTTATGAAAATCTTGATTCTTTATTGAAGCAACCCAACAGTTATAATAGGTAATCGATAGAAATAGAAAACTTGTCGTTGTTGAGTGGTGCTCTGATGTGCAAACAATACTTGCCTTAGCAAGAACTTCGCTAACTCTAGCATTTCTATTATATGCCTCCTTTTCCGACTACAAAACTCGAGAAGTAAGCAATAGCGTCTGGATACTCTTTGCGCCTCCAGCTTTCGCATTAACATTTACAGAACTATTTCTTTTTGAACAATCTCAACTGCCCTTCTATGGTTTAAGTTTCGGTTTGACAGCAGCCTTCGCCATAATTCTTTTCTATTCAGGAGGCTTTGGAGGCGCTGACGCGAAAGCTTTAATGTGCATGGCGCTTGCGTTGCCGTTTTACCCATATCCGGAAAAGTTGTTCACTCCATTATCAGGGCAGAATTCGCCAATTTCGCAAATGTTCTTTCCAATGAGCGTTTTCAGCAACTCTGTCTTGTTTGCGGCGGCAGCAGCAGTGTATATCCTTCTGCGCAACGTGGTTTGGCGCTGGAGAACAGGAAAAGAACTTTTTGGTAAAGGTTATGAAAGTGAATCTTTAGGGAAGAGAATTCTGGTTTTGATAACTGGCTACAAGATTCCTATTGATAAATTGAAGCAAAAATGGCACCTGTATCCTTTAGAAGATGTAGAAGAAGAAACTTTCAAACAGAAATTGGTCATAATCCCTAAAGATGAAGAAAGAAATGCAATAGTTGAACGGCTAGCTAAAGCTGCAGAGGCTGGAAAGATTCAAAAGAATGTTTGGGCAACTCCTGGTCTTCCAATGCTCATCTTCATCACGGCAGGCTTAATTGCAGCCTTATTTTTCGGCGATGTTATTTGGGTTTGCATCCGCTTCTTACTTAGGTAAAACCAAAAGACTTTATGAAAAATGTTATCTGGATTCGCTGGTTACTTTGCTTTAAGGTGGAACAGGACTTGTCTGCTGATTTTCTTGAAGAACTATTAGATTTCTTGAAAAACGAAATTGGAGAGTTTCACGTGGTTGTTATGCCTGACTTTTTCCTTGACCGTTTTTTGAGCATAAACTTTGATGCAGAGAGTTTCTGTGACACTCTCAGGGACGTGATTAAACGGAAGGGCGGAAGCATAGATGGTGTTGAGCAGACAGAGTGGAGAGGCGGAAACGCGATTAATACGGCTTCAGCTTTGGCGGCTTTAGGTGTAAAGGTTACTCCAATAGTCTGCACGAACGAGTTGGGATTGGAGTTTATCAAATTTCACCTTAAGTCCAGCAAGGCTAATCTTTCTCATGTAAAGATTCTTGAGAAGCCATCAGTGACAACCGCTATGGAATTCAAAATTGAAAAAGGAAAAGCCAACGTTATGCTCAGAGATGTGGGTTCGCTTGCTGATTTTGGACCGGATAGTCTAAACAGTGAAGATTTCGAAGCGATTGAAAACGCTGATTACATATGCGTTTTTAACTGGGCTGGAACTAGACGTTTTGGAACAGAATTGGCTGAGACCGTTTTTAGACATGCAAAAACAAATGGAAAAGGCAAGACCTACTATGACACGGCAGACCCAACTTCCAACAAAGAAAAAGTTCCCGAATTGACGAGGAAAGTTCTGCGGAGCCGATTTGTGGATATTTTGAGCGTAAATGAAAATGAAGCCGTGTGTTATGCATTACAAGTGAGTAGTGAGCTGAAAAAGGTTGAAAAACACCTAGAATTTGACGAGTTGGCGAAGGAAGCCGCAAAAATCTTGAGGTCGCACCTATCCGCGCGAGTTGATTTGCATACAACAAACTTCTCAGCAACATTTACCAAAAAAGATGAAACAGCTGTTCCTGCTTTCAAAGTTCCAGTTTTGAGAGCGACTGGCGCAGGAGATGCTTGGAATGCGGGAAACATTGTTGGAGATGCTTGCAGGCTTTCGGATGGTTGCCGTTTGTTATTAGCTAATGCGGTTGCAGCCTATTACATTTCAAGCCCGAATGGCGCACATCCCACGAGAGAAAAGCTGATAGAGTTTCTTAAAAAATTGAAGCGGAAAAGCGGCTCTATAGTAAGTGCCTAAATTTATTTAAACCATGAAGATAAATTAGCCCATTTGGGGATGTTTGGAGACATTGAAGTCAAAGCTGTTCGGTAGCTCAGGCGTGCGGGGCTTAGTGAATGTTGACTTAACGCCTACTTTAGCAGCGAAAGTGGGATTGGCTGTGGCGACTTTTTGTAAGGCGAAAAAAGTGTTTGTTGCGCGTGATACTAGGGTTTCTGGTTTGATGATTGAGAACGCGTTGGTTTCTGGCTTGTTGGCGGGGGGAGCTGATGTTAGTTGTTTGGGTGTGGTGCCGACTCCGGTTTTGGCATTTTTGACAAAGCAATTAAATGCTGACGCTGGTGTGATGATTACTGCGTCGCATAATCCACCTCAGTATAATGGTATTAAAATTTTTAATAGCGATAGTGTGGCTTATGGTGAAAAGAGACAGAACGAGATTGAGAGAGTTATTGAGAGTGGACGTTTTAGGTTTGTGGGTTGGCGTGATGTGGGTGAAGTCTCATTTATTGACAAAAGTGCATTATATATTGAAATGATAAAGAGAAGTGTCAAATTACGCAAAAAATGGCACATAATAGTTGACCCGGGATGTGGTGCCGCATACAATCTTGCGCCATTAATCTTTGGAAGGTTAGGATGCAAAGTGACTGCTGTCAATGCGCATCCTGATGGGTTTTTCTCTTCCAGAAGCCCGGAACCAAATCCTGATGTTTTAAGGTCTCTGGCTAGAATTGTTAGGGATTTTGGTGCTGATGTTGGGGTAGCCTATGATGGCGACGGTGATAGAGTGAGTTTTATAGATGAGAAGGGTAGTTTTGCGGATTTTGACCGTGTTTTAGCCGCATATGCAGCATACTTGGTAAAGAAGAAAAAAGGTGGAGTTGTTGTAACGAATGTTGAGGCGTCTATGTGTGTTGAGAAGATGGTTGAGGCGCATCATGGGAAGGTGGTTAGGGCGAAGGTTGGCGATGTTTATGTTGCAGAAGCAATAAAGCGGTATAAGGCGGTTTTTGGTGGAGAACCGTGTGGAGCATGGATACATCCTCAAATCCATTATTGCCCAGATGGAATACTTTCTTCTGTGCTGCTTCTCAAGGCGATGGAAGAGAAGGGTGAAAGGCTTTCTGAATTTGTTGCTGAAACGCCTGAATACGTAACGCTTAGAGAAAATGTTCACTGCAAGAATGAGGTGAAATATGAAGTCATGGAGAAGGTTGAGAATGGGTTAAAAATGGTTTTTCCAAAGTTCACAGAATCGTCGATAGTGGATGGTGTACGTTTGGCTTTCAAAAATGGGTGGATTTTGGTCAGGGCTTCTGGCACTGAACCGCTTATCAGATTGACGGTTGAGGGTGAATCATTAAAAGCAGCAAAAGAAATAATGAGTAAGGGAGTGGCTTTAGTTAAGAAACTTGTTGAGGAGATGGAAAAGTGAAAGCGGTAGTTTTGGCTGCAGGAGAAGGAGTTAGGCTTCAACCAATCACTTCAACTAGACCGAAGCATTTGATAAAGGTTGGCGGAAAACCGATATTAGGGCATTGTTTGAGTGCTGTGAAAAGTTGCGGGGTTTATGAAGTTTTAATTGTGGTTCATTACATGGGAGATATGATTCGCGAGTTTTATGGTGATGGCAAAAAGTTTGGGTTAAAAATTGAATATGCAGAACAAAAAGGCGTGCTTGGAACCGGCGACGCAGTGAGCGTTGCTGAGTCTTATGTGAAGGATGACTTTGTGCTGGTTTACGGCGACTTGCTGTTCTCTGCAGAAGCCGTGAAGAACGTTGTCAACATGTATAAAGAAGAAAAACCTGCAGCAACCATGGCTGTGGTTCCAGTTGAGAATCCAGAAAGCTATGGTGTTGTAGAGCTTGAAAATGAGAAGACTGTAAAGCGCATAGTGGAGAAGCCAAACCGCAACGAAGCGCCAACAAACTTGGCAAACGCTGGCATTTACGTTTTTTCAACTGAAATCTTTGAAAAGATAAAAGCAACATCGAAATCGGCTAGAGGCGAACAGGAAGTAACAGATGCGGTTTCGCTTTTGGCTAAAGAAAGGACGGTTTTGGCTACTAAGATTTCAAGAGAAGATTGGATAGACATTGGAAGACCTTGGGATTTGCTTGAAGCGAACCGTTGGGCACTGATGAGAAGAACGCATAAAGTTTGTGGAATCGTAGAGAGTGGGGCAAATTTGGTTGGACCTGTTAGTGTTGCAGAAACTGCGCGGATACGTTCGGGAGCTTATGTTGAGGGACCAGCATTCATTGATGAAGAAAGTGACATTGGACCTAACTGCTACATTCGTCCATACACTAGCATTGGCAGAAAAGCTCGCATCGGAAATGCTTGTGAAATAAAGAATAGCATAATCATGGATGGCGTGCATGTTGGACATTTGTCTTATGTTGGTGACAGCATATTGGGTGAAAAGTGTAATTTGGGGGCTGGCACGGTAACGGCGAATTATAGGTTTGACGCTGGAACGGTAAAGATGATGATTAGGGATAAGGTTGTAGACAGTGGAAGAACTAAGCTTGGCGCAGTTTTAGGCGATAATGTGAAAACTGGGATAAATGCGCTGTTTATGCCTGGTGTTAAGGTTGGATGCAACAGTTGGATTGGTCCAAACGTTGTGGTTAGCCGCGATGTGAAGGCGGACACGATTGTGCTGTTAAAGCAGGAAATCAAAGAAGGAAAACTGAATTCTTAATGTGTTATTTTTAGTCTCTGCGGAAGGTATAGCCCCCTTATAAATAGGTTGAATCTAGAATTGGTTCCAACTGGCATTCCATCAAGATACAATTGATAAGTATAGGGAATAGGTTGAATTCATCACGTTGTTCCTGTAAAAATAAGAGGGTTTACATCTAGTCAGGTAACTGATTTAATCGAAAGGTTCGGCATTATCGCAGATAGGCTGGATGAAATCTTTCTTATATTAAAAGAAGGAGTATGGTAAATGACGCCTCTCAGCTGCAACGCAAATAAGTCAACATCACTATGTTATTGCAGACTTTTATCTTGTATCTTGCAATTGACATTGAGTTTTAACAAATTTCGCTGTTGACCATGGGGCAAGTAGAAAAAGAGGTTGAGAGCGAATAAGTGTTTTTATAGCGTTTGGCAGTGTTTGCAGAGTGTTTGTCTTTTTGTCGTTAGGAAAACTCTTCCACATTTGTAACATATTTTGCAATCTAAGCCCAGTCTAGCCAGTTTCATGACGACAGCGATGCGTACAAGGAAGATGTTTTGTTCTCTCAACATTTTTCTTCACCAAAAACAGTAGAGGATTATTCTAGAAAATTGTTCTATTTTTACCTTTTGGTTTTTCCTCTTTATGCGCAATGAACAATAAAGAAAACAGAATCAGTACATTAACCAGCGTTTAGGAAAAGAAATTGGACAGCGTGTAACGGAAAAGGACGGTTAGCGATGGGCATTAACAAATTTTAGCTACGAGATTTGGAGAGAAATAAAAGCGAAAAGAATAATATAGAAAGTGTCTATCTTGCGGCTTTATATACAGGTTCGGTGCCTTGTTGATTAATTTCAATCTTCACAATGCCTTGGTAAACTAGTTCTCTAAGTGTGCTTAACGTCTTTTCTTTCATGAGGGCGGGGTTCTTTTCGTGATTGTGATATATGGTTGAAATTCACCTTCACTTTTGTTATTCTTTTGAAGTTTTTAGGTTATTGATTGATTTTTAATTGATAAAGAATTGGCTATTTCTTTCACTTTTTGGGCGAGTTTCGTGTTTAGGAGTTTGTTTGTGTTGCCTATTGCTTCTTCTACGCTTGAATCATAGGGAATTTCGCCGAGAAACTTTACACCTAACGTTTGGGTTTGCTTTTGAATAATGTTTGAATTGTCCATTTTCATGTTTTCAATAACGCCTATCACTGGGATTTTCAGTTCCTTAAGTAAGCCTACGAGTTTTCGAACTGTTTCGAAGGCAAGTTGTGAAGGCGTCGTCACAATAAGAAAATTGATGCCTCGAATCAAACGGATAAGGTCAAGTGTTGCGTCACCTATTCCAGGCGGCATATCCAACACAAGAAAATCCAGCTTTTCCCACTTCGTGATTGACAACAATTCAATCAAAGCATTTGAAACGTCCGCACCCCGCAATGGAGCAGCACGCTCGCCCGAATAGTAAATTATTGACATGTACTTTAAGCCGTGAACAATTGGCGGAACAATGCCTTTCTCTTCCTTCGGCCGCATGCCTTCAATACCCAAAATCAGATGTGTCGAGGGACTTGTGAAGTCTAAGTCAAACAATCCAACCTTGGAGCCTTTCTTCGCCAAAATCAACGCAAGCGTTGACGAAACGAGACTTTTGCCCACGCCTCCCTTACCGCTTGAAACCGCTATTATATTGCCTATTCCACGCATCCTCTCATCTATGATGCTTGTGCGCGGGTCAACCATCACTTTTTTTCACTCCCTTAATACTTTCTAGCCAGACACCACGTCCTTGCAGTACTTCGAAATCGGGACTTCCACAGTTTGGACATTTAATGTAGGTGTGGGCGATTTCTGGAATAAAATGAATGGCTTCCGAAGCGTCCTCATTCAGTTCTTTCTTTTTGAAAAACCATTTGTGCCCGCAGACTCTGCATTTAAGCTCAGCTTTCGCAATTTCTACTTTGAACTTTGCGTTTTTAAATTTGGCTGGTTTAAGCTGTGACAAGGCGAATTCAAATATGTCAAGTTCCAACTGCTGCAATTCCCCAACCTTTATCGTGACTTCCCGAACTTTCTGTAACCCTTCTTTTTCAGCAACCTCAGAAGCCGCAGCAATCACTGCTTCAGCCAAAGCCCACTCATGCATAAAAAAGCCTAACGCATCAGCACCATTTAAAAATATTGCAAAAAAGATTAAACATTATAAACTAAACGGAAATATTATTCGTTCATGCCAGACAAAGTTCATTGTGCACACATCCTCGTTAGAACAGAACAAGAAGCTAAAACAGTATTAGAACGCCTAAACAAAGGCGAAAAATTCGCAAACATAGCCAAAGAAGTTTCACTATGCCCTTCTGGAAAGCGCGGCGGAGACCTCGGAACCTTCGGCAGAGGAAAAATGGTCAAAGAATTCGAAAACGCTGCTTTCAAACTTAACAAGGGAGAAATCTCGCCTATAGTGAAAACAAAGTTTGGATACCACATAATAAAACGACTTGAGTAACACGCAAAAGACGCTACACAGAAACCCGCTTCAATGCCTTCTCGACTTCCTCTCGTATTATGTAGCCTCCAATATGAAGAATAGGCTCTTTAGCTTCCGGGTCTACATTCATCGTTGCCGTGCACGGATAGCTATGATGAGCCTTTGCAATTGCATCGTAGAGAACTTTTCTTTTAGTTTCTACCCCTATTAGTTTTCTCGCAACATACCATGTGGAGCCGCATGGAGCACTTCGCCTAACAACAGCGGCTTCAATAACTTCACGCTTACCTCTTTCTGCAGTCAAAATTTCTAACGAAGGCCTACCCACTCTAAGCTCATTCACAAATCTTGAAATTACTGGTTTATCCTTTGCTGGTTCAAGCGAACAGAAGGGTTTCGGAAACATGCTTTCTAACCCCAGCTCTTGGCATTTTTCTTCCACTTGCTTTCTTAAGCCAGATGGCACTTCGGCAAAGTCTTCTATCGGCACGATCAGCCCTTTTATCCCGACTTTTTGCAAGTGATGCGGCAACTCCAACAACAAGTCCTTATGCAATCCCGACGCTATGCACAAATCAGCCTTCGGCAAAGCCTTAGGCATGTACTTTTCTGGATTATCGACAAAAGCAGGAAGTTCAATCGGGCTTGGCAACTGCATTGCAGCTCGAATGTTACGAACATAACTGTAAACGTTGTACTTGCACGAGTCGCAGTACAAACCGCAGGATTTGCAGAAACTAGGGTCATTAATCAAATTCCTTATAACACGCTCTGCAAATTCTCCACTGTAAATAAAAACGAGTGTTAACATCTCTTCCTTGCTGGCTTTATTCAATCCTAACCACTTTCACTTTTTTACTTATTAGCCGTTGCTTTAATCATTTTGCTAAATGGAATAAATTCACGCTAAAGCAACGAATTAGACGAGAAAAGTCCAGAGAAAAACAGCCAAGAAAATCGTTGTCAATGCGCTCAAAATGTCAAGAAGCACTCCAGCCTTAACCATTTCATGCATCTTAACCTTTCCAGTGCTATAAGCAATAGCGTTTGGGGGTGTACCCACAGGAAGCATGAAGTCAAGACTAGAGCATATAGCAACAAGCACCGCGAGTATAACCGGATTCGTCCCAGACGCTAAGCCCACCGATATCGCTATCGGTATAAAAACACTGGAGCTCGCGGTGTTGCTGGCAACTATGCTAAAGCCTAAGGCGGAAAACGCCAAAAGAAATATTGCAGCTATACCTCCGCCGCCAGTAGCTTGCGTGATGCTCTGACCAATCCAGCCGGTTAGACCAGAAACCTCCAAGGCTGAACCGAGGCTTAAGCCTCCACCAAAAAGAAGCAGTGTATTCCAGCTAACTTTAGGCAAGTCATTCTCATCCAGCAAACCCGTTAGAAAAAGCGCAACCGCTACAATAGCCGCAACAATGCCCGATGACAAGCCGTGACCACTCCAACCAGTCAACTCAACTAAGGGTTCTGGAAGCTGCCCAGTGACCCACAAACCAACCGCGAACACAAACAGTGCAAACGTGATTTTTTGCTGTTTAGTCAACTTTTTGCGTTGTGTTTCTACTTTCGGAAGTTCTTTGACATTTGTGGGAAAAATCTTGAACAATAGCAACCATATTATAATGACTAGAATTGCAGTTAATGGCAAACCGTAAAGAAACCATTCGAAAAATGAAAGGTTATAGCCAACACTCTTCTTCAGCATTGCTGCAGCCAACGCGTTAGAAGGCGTCCCAATCAACGTCGCCAACCCGCCGACAGTAGCGGAGTAAGCTATTCCCAAAACCATAATCTTTGAAGAATTCCCCCTCTCGTCTTTAACATCCGCAGTTAAACGCAACGCAAGCGTCACCATGATTGCTGTACTCGCAGTGTTGCTTATCCACATCGAAAGAAAAGCCGTGGAAACCATAAGCCCCAACGTAACCATCTTCAAATCCACGCCAAAACGCGCCACAATTCTCTGAGCAAAAACCTCATCCAAATCATGCTTTTCTATGGCTAAAGCAAGGAGAAAACCGCCCAAAAGAAGAACCACAATTGGGTCAAAAAACGGTCTAAGAGCAGCATCAAACGATTGAATACCAAGTAATGGCTGAGAAACCGCTATCAAAAGCGAAGTTGCAGCCAACGGAATAGCAGTAGTAATCCAAAGCGAAGCAGCCATAACAAAAACTACAAAGGCTAACTGCATACTTGCGCCCAGCCCACCAGCCGCAAAGTAAGCAACAACCACGATAACAGACACAATAGCAATTTTTAGCAATCTTTTATTCAGCGGCGAAAACTTCATCAAAAACGCCTACTCGCACAATTCGCGAATCGACGCTATTTCGCATTTTTCGACACATAAAAGTTCCTTAAGCAAAGCCTCAAACTGGAAACGGTCTTCTATGTCCACCACAACATGCAAGACACCCAAGGAAGGATACCGTTTAACCATGGCTTTCTGAAAAGGCGGCACAATAATTGAAGCACTAAAATCAGCTCTAAGCTTAGAATCAGCCAACGCTTGACCCAACTTTAGCAGAATGTTGCGTTCGATTAAGTCGCCGCGGATTATCACTTCTAAAGTTTTAGTCTTTCCCATGGATGTCACCTTGAGTCAAGCCTATCGTTCCGATTCTATTTATCTTTTCTTAACCATAGTCCCCATTTTCTTATTTGAAGACTACCGTATATATTCAGGCATTTGCCCAGTAGCAAGCAGCACTTGTTGTATGAACATTTCCTCCGTCACTGGCCCCATGAAATCTACTTTCTCGTTGATAACAGTTTTTGGAACACCCATAACTGCATATTTTTGAGCTAAGTGGGGAAATTCGCCAGAATCAATCACATCAGCCCTTATTAAGTCATTTTCAATTGCAAACTTATGCGCGATGCTTGCGACTATTGGGCAGTATGGGCATGTTAAGGTTACAAAAACTTGAATGTGAACAGAAGTTTTGATTTCTCTAAGCTTGTTTTTTGTTTCTTCGGAAAGGTCTGTTTTTCTTCTTGAAACGTTTATTATGGCTTCTAGAAGCGTCTGCAGTTCATAGCCGAACGGTAACCCGTAAAATCTTATTCCATAATCTTTTTCGCCCATAACGATTAACGCTGGAACCTTATCAATACCGTACTGTTTAGCCTTCTCAGCATCTGCAACAAAATCGTAAATTTCAACCTTAATCTTATCGTTTAAGGCTGCAACCTCGTTAATCAGTTGCCGCGTCTGCAAGCAAAACTGGCATTCAACCGCTTGAGTAAACATTACAATTTTTACTGGATTCTCCAGTTTCTCATTAAGCTCTTCTTTGAGATGCTCCTTATGCTCGTCGGGTATCAGACTCATTTCATCACCATCCCAAATTATTAATGCAACAAATTATTCATTTTTGTGCCTCACGGCTTATTTGTTTTCCTAAATTGAAAAAGAATAAAAGAAAGAATGTGAAGAAAACTCAATCAACCATCAACGAGAGGCGAAGAACGTGACTAAACTTTTCGCAAACGCAAAACTTGTTAAAGACTACAGAATAGACGTTGACGACGGCAGAAACCACGCAGTATGCCTCGATTTGCCAAGAGATACTGGAACTGACATGGGACCGTCGGCTCTGGAACTTTGCGTAATGAGCCACGCGGGCTGCTACGCCACTACCTTTGTTTTAACAGCCAAAAAAATGAGAATTTCCCTGAAAGATTTGGAAGTTAAAGTGGAAGCCGTCAAATCCGAAAATGTAGGCACGATTACTGAAGCAAAATTTGACATCACGATAAAGGGCGTTCCAGAAAACAGAATACAAAGAATACACGAGGTAACCTTGCAGAACTGCCCAGTTGGAAAGCTCTTTGAAAAAGCGGGAGTCAAGCTAAGTTACAATCTAAAAACTATAGAAGAATAAAAAAGTCGATGTTTACCCTTCTTTTTTGACAAATTGGTCTTTAGGTGCGCCACAGACTGGGCAGAGCCAATCATCTGGTAATTTTTCGAAGGGCGTTCCGGGTTTTATGCCGTGGTCCGGGTCTCCTTGTTCTGGGTCGTATATGTAGCCGCAAACTGTGCATTCCCATTTATCCAATTTTTGAACCTCCAAAATCAAAAGGGATAATAACATTTTGTGAGTAAATAAATGATTTGGGTGTGTTGAGTATGGAAGCAACCAAGTTTTATGCACTGCCAAAACTGCCATACGACTATAAAGATTTAGCGCCACACATGTCTCAAGAACAATTAATGATACACCACAGTAAACATCACCAAGCATACGTTAACGCCGCAAACGCAATCCTTCAAAAACTCGATAAAGCACGAAAAGAAAACACAGACATAGATGTCAAATCCACCTTGAAAGAACTCTCATGGAACATAGGAGGACATCTACTACACTCACTGTTCTGGGAAAACTTGGCGCCACCAAGCAGAGGCGGCGGAAAACCCGGTGGAATGTTGGGCGACGCTTTAGAGAAAGAATTTGGAAGTTTTGAAAGGTTCAGGAAGGAGTTTACGCAGGCTGCCGTCAGCGTCGAAGGTTCAGGTTGGGCGGCGTTGTCATATTGTAGGCAGACCCATAGACCAATAATAATGCAGATTGAGAAACATAACACTAATGTTTACCCGATGTTCAGAATCCTCATGGTTTTGGATGTCTTTGAACATGCGTATTATATTGACTACAAGAATGATAGAGCCAAATTCGTCGAAGCCTTCTGGAACATTGTCAACTGGGACGAAGTAAACAGAAGAATCCAAGAACTGCTCAAATAGAAAGAATAATAGTTCAAACGTTTTTTCACCAAACCTTTTTTTAGCCTTTCACAAGAATACACAATTATCCATAGAAAGTGAGAAGATGAAAATCGTAAAGGTAAATGGCAAAAACAACAAACACAAAGTTCTCCTCTACGCATTAAGCACATGCGCATGGTGCAAAATGACAAAGCAATTTCTGAAAGATAACAACATTGAATATGAATATGTTGATGTGGATTTGTGTCATGAAGAAGATAAAGAAAAAATCAAAAGGGAAATTCTGAACCGAGGCGGAAGCCTCAGCTACCCAACGATAATAGTTGACGACAAAATTTTGATAACTGGTTTTCGCAAGGACAAGTTAAAGGAGATACTGGAAATTTGATAACCCTTGAAAAAATGCGGCAAAGAGCAGAATCAGACGCAAAAACGTACGGGTATTACCTAAACCCAGACCAAAATTTCTTAAATGACCTTCTTGAGGGACTAAAACGTAATGAAGAACGTTACGGGTATCCATCATGCCCTTGTAGGCTTGCTTCAGGAAACTTTGACTTTGACAGAGACATCATATGTCCTTGCGATTACCGAGACCCAGACGTTCAAGAATTTGGAGCTTGCTACTGTGCCTTGTACGTGAGAAAGGATGTTTTTGAAGGAAAAACTCCTCTGCAACCAGTTCCAGAACGCAGACCTCTGGAAAAACAAGTCAGAGCGTACGAAACAGTTGCGGTTCCTGCAGAAAAGAAAACTGAAACCATTTCTGTAGCAACTAAGACGCCTTCAACGGTTAAACAGAAAATGTGGTATTGTAAACAATGTGGTTACGTGGTTTTCAGAGAAGAGCCACCTTACATCTGCCCGATTTGTAAGGCAAAAAGAGAGATGTTCGCTGAAATAACAATAAGCATAAGTATGCAAGGATAACTTTGTTTTACCTTGTCACTTTTATCTCGATTGTTTTCCAGTCCTTCTTTATTCCTCTTAAAGAAGTCACGGCTCCCGCAATTGTTCCGCTCAAAATTTTCACAACAAACTCGTTAAGCTCTATTTCTTCTCCGTCAACAAAAAGCTTAGCATCCAAACAAATCACCTCGAATTATTAATGGTTATAGAAAAGTAAAAGTTTTCTGTCACTCTAAACAAAAGTGTTAATGTTGAGAGGCGACTCTTTGAAAAAAATTCCTCCAAATGTAAGCCTTAAAGATAAAAATAAAGTTGCAAAAATAATTAAGTTACTTGAGAAGGAACATCCCGACGCAAAAATAGCACTTTACTATTCGAACCCTCTTGAACTTTTGGTAGCCACAATTCTTTCAGCTCAATGCACCGACGAAAGAGTAAACATAGTCACAAAACAACTGTTCAAGAAATACAGAAAAGCCGAAGACTACGCTAATGCAGATTTAAAAGAGCTTGAACAAGACATAAAGAGCACCGGATTTTACAGAAACAAAGCTCGAAACCTCAAGAAATGCTGTCAAATGCTAGTTGAAAAATACAACTCGCAAGTTCCAAAAACAATGAAAGAAATATTGGAACTGCCGGGCGTTGCAAGAAAAACTGCCAACATTGTTCTTTCAAACGCTTATGGTATAGTTGAGGGAATAGCCGTGGACACGCATGTCCGCAGACTCGCAAAAAGACTTGGACTGACCGAAAATGAAGACGCAACCAAAATAGAAGAAGATTTGATGCAGATAATTCCAAAAGACAAGTGGATGCGATTCACGGACCTACTAATATTTCACGGCAGAAGAGTGTGCATGGCAAAGAAACCAGAATGCAAAAAGTGCGTATTAAACAAACTTTGTCCATCAGCTTTTACATTTGACTGAATCTGGTTACATGTAATATAGCATTATTGACACAAGTGTTATATAATTAGCAACCTAAAATGAAATCAACAAGAAAATTATAAGAGGTGATTTTTTGAACAAAATTCTCGTCCCTATAGACGGTTCTGCCGCAAGCGTCATGGCTGAAGAAACAGCAGCAACAATCGCCAAGAAGACTGGCGCATCAGTAACAGTTTTGCATGTAATGCCAGAAATGAGAATAGGTTATAGACTCCCAACAAATATACAGGACGAACTTTTGGGCAGTGTACAGCAACATGCAGAGTCAATAATAAACAGTGCACGCGCATTATTCGCGGAAGAGAAAGTTAAGGTAGAAACGGAAATTTTTAGCGGCGACCTAGCAAATAGCATATTAGAATTCTCCAAGGAATATTACGATCTACTTGTAATCGGGGCTCATGGAGAAAATGAGAAAGACCCATATGCCCTTGGCAGCGTGACCAAAAAAGTCATAATGTACGCAGTTTGTCCCACATTAATCGTTAAAAAACTCAGTTCACTATCAAATTTACTCTTGTGCGTTGACGGATCAAAAAATTCAATCAAAGCCTTAAAATACGCTCTTGGGCTAGCGGAAAAATTGCGCGCGAAGGTTACTTTGTTAAATGTCCAAGACCAAAAACTATACAAGGCGTCGCCAAAAACCGCTAAAGAAATAGGTGACAAAATTCTCTCGAAAAGCCTTGTAGAGACTGGCAAAACAAAAATAAAAATTGACAAGAGACTAGAATTTGGCGTTCCATCGGACAAGATAGTTGAGGTTGCTGAGCAAGGCAACTACGACCTAATTATTCTAGGAAGCAGAGGTTTAGGAACTATAAGGCGGTTTCTGCTTGGAAGCGTAAGCGACGATGTAAGCCACAAAGCGAAATGTTCAGTCTTAATAATTCCAGCAAAAGCATAGCAACCCTAAGAAAAACATGTAGATTTCACCCGTTATGAAAAATAAATTTAAACAACAACTACAGAATAACGTATCCATGGATAAAC
>JAIMAA010000002.1 GCA_023512225.1 Candidatus Bathyarchaeota archaeon | reverse complement strand
CCTTAGGGGTTTCTATTGTTACTATACTTGTAACATTCTTCACAAAGAAAGCTCGGTAGAATTTTAATCCATACGGCTTCGTATCTGTCGGTCGAGGGCAAATATTAAATATTTAAGCGCATAAAACAAATCAAGGTGATAATTTTGAAGAAGGTACTTGGCTTTATAATGACCATCTTGGTGTTAGGAGCGATTTTTTGGCTTCCTGTTGGCTCAAATCCAACACTAGGCACATTTTCTCTTATAACTACCGCTCAGCTTGAAGCAAATTTGGATAATCCTTACGTCCGCATAGTAGATGTTAGGCCATATGACCAATACATTTCAGGGCATATACCAAACGCCGTATATCTTGCACGAGAAGAAATTTATATGGAGAACAATGTAGGTGTTCATATTCCGAGTGAGAATCAAATTGTTATAACAATGAGTAACCTTGGAATTGAAGAAAACACATGCGCCGTGTTGTATGATGACTCCTACGGACTATGGGCAACTTGGGCCTTTTTCGTTCTACAATATTATGGACATACAAATGTCTACATCTTAGATGGCGGTTGGACTAAGTGGTTACACGAGAACCGTGAGTATTCTAATGATGTTCCTAAAGTTGCTCAAGCCAACTTTCCTGCAATGCTCAACTCTACGAAAGTGGTATCAAAGGATTGGATTCTTAACCATTTAAACGATCCTAGTGTGATGTTTTTAGATGCGCGTTCACATAGCGAATACGTTAATGGTCACATACCTAGGGCAGTGAACATTGAGTGGATTAATAGTATTGACCTAGAAAATGGTGGAGTTTGGAAGTCAACCGATGAGCTCGCAGACATGTTTGCACAAGTTGGAATAACCAAAGAAAAACAAATTGTAACGTATTGTCAAAAGGGGTTAAGAGCTTCCCATATCTACTTCACACTGAATTTACTTGGATATTCACAGATTGCTTTATACGATGGATCATGGGAAGAATGGAGTAGCGATCCAAATGTTCCCATTGAAACTGGTGTACCTGTTGAAATTAAGCATCTAATGAGAATTGCCTTGTTGAATGGATGGATACCATATTTTAACGTGACGGATCTCGACTCGGAATTTTTCCCTACCTGCCCTTGCCTTGCACGGGATCAGCATCAAAATTCTTCGCTCATTGTAAATGACGACAGAAGTTTAACAATAGTAGTAAACCACACTGAGATCGCGACATTAAGACTCAGCATGGAGCTGTTGTTCCATTCTACACAAGTGGATAGAAGCATCGAAAGAGATACCACCCTATTGGAAATGACTTATGATATGTTGAGAGGAGAGTTTCCATGGAGCGGAAAAGGAGTGGTCCAAAACTTTAGTCAAGCCTTCACTATTTATTTCCTCATTAGAAAAGTGAGAACGGCTAATTACACTGCCGGTTTTGTGACAACAATACTGGAAGATGCCGAGGGTAAATACTTAACTTTTTCCACATTAATGAACTATGCACCTCTAGAAGGAAAAGAAACAATCTTCGGTGACATTATCAAAATCGACTTCAATGTAACGCTTTCAAGGCACTACAATATACTTTCTAACGCTTTGCTATACCTAGCTTTTCATGAATACTCGGACTACGGCGAATATGCACCAACAATGCTAAAAGCATATTTTGCCCTTGCAAAAGAGCTTTTCTTGTTATCAACATTTGTATACGAGTATCTGTATGACTTTAACACTCAAAAAACGGTTTTCGGTTCTTCTGCCGTTGTCCTCGATGCATGCCCGCCGGGGGTGCATGACCTGTGCACTGCAATTTGTGGAGGACTTAGCGCTGTTGGATGCGCACTGTTATGTCTTCCATTGATCATTAACCCTCCTGCCTATATCGCGTGTCTTATAGTTTGTGTTGCAGGATTTGCAGTATTCTGTGTTCTTCTATGCGACCTAATTTGCGGTGAATGGTCAACAATTCAAGAATATGGATGCGCGGCTGGATGCGCCGTGGTCTGCTTGGGATGCGACATATTCGTGAATCCCATTTGTGGGATTTGTAGTTGGGCTTGTGAACAAGTATGTAATAGCTTGGTTTTACCACCGCCACCAAGTGACGGTAGTGGAGGCGGTGGTTGCCCGTTCGTCTATAGTTGGAATGGAACACAATATGTATGTGATAATAATCTTTTGCCAACTTCTGAGAGCAATCTTGGTGTTGATGTGAACGACTGGTATAGATTAGAAGCAGCATTGACGAAGAAAGGAAATAAGTGGCAAATGATGATTTGCGAATTTGAACATGAACATTCGTTTTTTGATCAATTCAAAATTTTAGCTGTTGATCACGACTCGGACGTAAATATTGCTGTCACTCCAAACGACGAAATTCTAACATACAGAGATCCGATTGCTCCATTATCCTGCATTGACAACAACGGCTACGACAGACTAACCGAAATCAGCCATATGGACGGCAATGTGGATGACCCATCCACCTACTTCTATGGGGAGACTGGTGATTACTTGGTGCTAAACTTTGGCAAGGTTAACTCTCCAAATGCAAAGTTAATCTTGAGAAGCGATATGAAGTGCATGGAATGTTGCATTGATGTTCAAGTGCTAAGTAGCGAAGAGGTATGGCAAACTGTAGTTATTGTTGCCCCGCGCGCAAACTGGTCCTTCGAAGCTATCAATCTCTCGCCTTACGTCGTTGAAGGAAAAGATTTAATGGTCAAGCTTCTTTGGACCTCACCTCATAGACTCGACTATGTTAGATTAGATACAACTGAACAAGCCAATATTGAAATTCACGAGGCAAAAATGATCTGGGCAATTCATTCCGTTATGGGATCTGTCGGATGGAAATTGCTACAAGGCGATAATATTTATGCTGAGCTAATTCCTGCACAGCATATAAAGTTGGCATTTATACTTCCAGACTATCTCCAAGGCAAAAGGACTTTCTTTCTTGCAGTGGAAGGCAAATACTTTACAATAGAAAACTGATAAATTTCTATTCTATTTTTTTCTTTTCAAATCGAATTGAATATCCCAATCTTGTCAACCGTCTTGGGGGTTTTTACTAGTAAATTGGTGCTGAAATCCAGCTTCTCATGAAGCTCGCAAACATCACAGCAAATACCGCAAGCAGCCACATGTTTCAAAGAAAATCACCTATTAACATGGGCATTTTTACGCCTTTTTCTCTTGCTATTTTTTGTGCTTTTTCGTATCCTGCGTCTGCGTGTCTTACTATGGCTGTTCCCGGGTCTGTTGTCAACACAGTAACTATGCGCTTTTCTGCTTCGTTCGTGCCGTCCGCTACAAGACACATGCCAGCATGTATGCTATAGCCTATACCTACGCCTCCGCCATGATGCACACTAACCCAAGTTGCGCCACCAACAGCGTTGATTAACGCGTTTAGTATAGGCCAATCGGCAATTGCGTCGCTTCCGTCTTTCATGGCTTCTGTTTCGCGGTTAGGCGAAGCCACGCTTCCACCATCTAGATGGTCTCGTCCAATCCAAACGGGTCCAGAAATCTCTTTTTTCGCTACCATGTCATTGATTATTTTGCCGAATCTTGCTCTTTCGCCGAAGCCAAGCCAGCAAACGCGTGCGGGCAAGCCTTGAAATTTCACTTGTTCTTTCGCTTTTTTTATCCAGCGGCACAGTTCCTTGTCGTAGGCGAACTCTCGCAGAATCACATCATCCAGTGCGTAAATGTCTTCTTTGCTGCCGACAAGCGAAGTCCAACGGAATGGTCCGCGTCCTTCGCAGAACATGGGTCGAATGTACCGTTGGACAAAGCCGGGATAAGCAAAAGCGTCTTTAAATCCAGCATTGAAGGCTTGCTGCCGTAAGTTGTTGCCATAATCAAAAGTAACCGCTCCCTTCCGCATCATCTTAACCATAGCTTCAACTTGCAAGCGCACGCTTTCGTTTGCCCTTCGCAGATATTCCTTTGGGTCATTCCTTCGAAGTTCGTCTGCTTCTTTTTTGGATAAACCGGCAGGGTAATAACCATTCAACGGGTCATGCGCTGAAGTCTGGTCGGTTAAAACATCGGGAATTACTCCCCGCTTTAGTAATTCTGGGTGAACTTCCGCTGCGTTACCAAGCAAGCCCACACTGCGTGGAACACCATCACGCTTAGCTTCCATAACCAGTTTTACGGCTTCATCTAAATCGTCAGTCCACATCTCCAAATACTTATGCTTGAGCCTACGTTCGATAGCCCACTTGTCAATCTCCACAACAAGTGCAACGCCATCATTCATGGTAACCGCCAAAGGCTGAGCGCCACCCATCTCACCCAAACCAGCAGTCAAAACAAATCGTCCACGCAAAGAGCCGCCGAAATGCTCCTTTGCAACCGCTGCAAGAGTCTCATAGGTGCCTTGCAAAATTCCTTGCGTTCCGATGTAAGCCCACGAGCCCGCCGTCATCTGCCCAAACATGATTAAACCCTTCTGTTCCAACTCGTAAAAGTAATCCCAAGTAGCCCACTTCGGCACAAGCATCGCGTTAACAATTAAAGCCCGCGGAGCCCACTCGTGAGTTTTGAAAACAGCAACAGGCTTGCCGCTTTGAACAAGCATGGTCTCATCGGGCTCAAGCGCAGTTAGCGTCTCAACAATTTTTTCGAAGCATTCCCAGTTCCGCGCAGCCTTGCCTGTACCGCCATAAACAATGAGCTTTTCAGGGTCTTTAGCTACTTCTGGGTCAACAACGTTAAAAAGCATGCGCATGATACCTTCAATCTGCCAGTTTTTGCAATGAAGCTCAGAACCTGTCAAACATTTAACAGGTCGTTTAATCTTAACCATCCAAGTTCACTGTGAACCACAATGACAGAAGCACATTATAATTTTTGCTCACGCCCGTCACGTTTATTAAGAACGCATTATGTAAATCGCAAGGAGAAAGGAGCATGAAAGGAGTATTAGTGTTCCTTGTAATCTTCTTTATCTTTTTAGCTGCAACCTTATCCTATGCTGAACTACCACCGGGCAACACAATCAGCGGCAACATGAATGTAGACCCAACAGTAGAATACGGAGGATTCAAAGTAAAAACAATAACTTCAGCAATATTCAACGGAGTAACCTATGGCATAATAGTTTGGGTAATCTTCACAATCATAGACAAAGCAAGAAAACGTAAAAAGTAAACTAAGACGCGTCTATTCAGTCTCACGAATAAGCACCATCTCGCCTTGTTTTTCTCTGTCAACAACCACTCTACCATTCTTGATAACCTTATCCACAAGGTTCACGCCAAAATGATACCCGAGAAACTTATGATTCGGCGCGTCCAAAATGACAGCATCAGCTTTTTTGCCAACTTCTAGGCTACCAACTTCGTTTGCTCTGCAAATTGCATGCGCCGCGTTTATAGTTGCAGCCGTTATGGCTTCAGCAGAAGTCAACCTCATGAAGTGACAAGCAAACGCTATAACCAACTGCATATTTTCAACCAAACAGTTCGGGTTAAAATCGGTTGCCAAAGCCACGGGAACGCCAGAATCAATCATTAATCTAGCGTCAGCATACCGTCCCATCATGAGACTAAAGGCAGCAGCAGGAAGCAAAACTGCAACTACGCCTTTTTCAGCCATGGCTTTCATGCCTTCAACAGAAGAAAACAGCAGGTGGTCAGCAGAAACAGCTCCAACATCAGCCGCAAGTTCCGCACCGCCCAGCATGCTCATCTCGTCAGCGTGAACCTTAGGCTTCAAACCGTAGTTTTTACCAGCAACCAAAATGCGCCTAGTCTGTTCTAAATTAAAAACGCCTCTTTCACAGAAAACATCGCAAAATTCGGCTAATTCCTTCTCAGCTATTTTTGGAATCATGTCTTCGAGTATAAGGTTAACGTATCCATTTGGGTTGTCCTTAAATTCTGGTGGGATAGCATGAGCGCCCAAGAAAGTTGAAACTACATTGATGCAGTGTAGCTGGTTTACGCGCCTCGCGGCTTCCAAAATTTTTATTTCATCTTTCGTTGTCAAGCCATAGCCGCTCTTGGCTTCTACGCTGGTTGTTCCGTGTTCCAACATGGTGTCAAGCGTTTTTATGCCTAAGTCCGCGAGCTTTTCAACACTTGCCTTTCTCGTTTCTCTGACAGTCTTCAGTATTCCGCCGCCAGCGCTGAGAATTTCCATGTAAGAAGCGCCTTCAACCCGCATTTGAAATTCATCTTCTCGAGAGCCCGCAAAAATCAGGTGCGTGTGAGGGTCAACAAAGCCAGGTAAAACGGTTTTCCCATTTGCGCTCAGAATTATTTCTGCTCTGTAGATTTTTGTGACTTCAGGAGTTTTCCCAACAGCAACAATCACGCCGTCTTTAATTGCTAAACAGCCATTACGTATTATTCCAAGCTCTCGCATTTGCTTGCCAACACGTGGTTTCTTAGTTTCACTACTTAATGTGACAAGCTCGTCAGCGTTCACGATGAGTAAGTCTACTTTTTCTCTGGCTCTCGATTTGACGGGTTTATTCAAAGGCACCGCCTTTTTCCATGACATTATGTATAGCTATTTCTAAAACGCGGTCTTCGGTTAAATTGTCAACCTTTAAGTAATATGCAGCAACGTCCATAAGAGCCTTTAAGGGAGCCATGCCGCAAAATTCTGAACCGATAATTGGCACATTATATCGTGCACATTCAACTTTCAACAATTCAAATACTCGATAAAGGGGTGTCTTTTCAAAATCGTTTATGCTCATACCTATCTGCGTGATATTTTTCTCGGGAATAAAAGCAGCCATAGCCTTAACATTCGAAAACCCACCCTTCTTCGCATGCAAAGCCTTTGCAATTTTCTTTGCAACCGCCAAATCAGAAGTACCTAGATTAACGTTAAAGCCAGCCATAAGTTTACGAGCACCAGTTATCGTTGCGCCGGATTTGGGATTAAACTTGGCTGGACCAAAATCTGGTTTGCGTTCAGGCTTAGTAATGTTTTCAGCAAGCTTTTCATATTCGCCTTCACGAATCCAGTCTAAATCTTTACGTTCAAGCTTTGGTTGTGCCTCTCCATAAAGATAAACAGGTACGCCACACTTCTCCGCTAAAGTTTTGCCGAATTTTCTCGCAAGCTCAATGCAGTCTTCTAATGTCGTATTTTTAATGGGGATGAAGGGAACAACATCAACGGCGCCTAAGCGTGGATGCTGACCCTTATGCCTGCGCATGTCAATCAGTTTAACAGCCTTAAAAGACGCATTTAAGGCGGCGTCGAGAACAGATTTCTTGTTGCCGACAATTGAAACGACAAGCCGATTATAATAACTGTCAAAGGTGTGGTCAAGCAAGAACGCATTGCGAGTTTTTCGGACTTCGTTAAGAATTGACTCAACAACTTTCGGGTCTGAAGTGCTAAAGTTAGGCACACATTCCACTATTTCCGTCATCTCCAATCCTCCACGCCCTTTATGAGAAGTATGTTTATTAGATAAGCATTTTTAAAGAAAGATAAAAAAGAATGGGTTTTCAGTTTACTTAGGATGAAGAGACTGCCTTTGGCTTTCTGACCGCGTAGATTATTATGCCAATGCCAATGAAAACCCAACCAAGCCCGAAGATGACATAGCCCCACCCGACCATAGTAATTGCACCTGCACCGTTAGTTAAAATGTCCTCAAACGCCTTTTCAAACCCTAAAACTGATTCCGTTTCGCTGCTCCAGGCATCTTGGTAGTGACTTAAAGCTTCTTGATAATTGCTTACAGCGTCGCTGAATCTACCTTTTTGATAGTCATTATCAGCCATGCTTTTCGCGCCTCCAGCCATTAGAGATAGCTCCCTTGCCTTTGCAGTAAAGAACAAGTAACTTGATAGGTATTTGTTGATTTCTCGCCTTAGTTCTATAGCATCTGCTTGTTCATCAGATAAAACTGCAAAATTGCTTCCACCTTGTGGAGAGTTTGAACCTAAGTTTGTTCCAACAGCATTAACGTCCTCTACATAAATTGTGTAGCTATGCTTTACAATGTTTGAGGCTACTGTTGTGTCTGGAACGGTAAACGTAATTGTGAATACATGAGACATTCCAGGGGCTAATCGGTAAATGAGAAGTTCGGTTAGATTGACTTCGGTTGAGGAGTAGTTGATTCCCCAGTCAAAGCCTACATAAACAGCAGTTATGTTCATTGTGTCAGAAAGATGGTTGTAAACGTTGACTTTCAGAATTGCGGTGGATCCAGTTTTATACCCAGCGGAAACAAGTCCTAGAAAGCTGTCATTTTCGTCCTTTAACATGGCGTCAATCCAATTGTGCGATGATATATGTGCTTGAATGGGTCTAACAGTTGCAAACAGTGCGAAAGCCGTCAGCGTTGAAACTAAAAGCAACATATTTAGCTTTTTCATTTTTTGAACCTGGATGATAAATTATATCGTACCATTTTTAACATTTTCTGTATGACTGACAGCTCAAATGTGAGAGTAAGAGTCAACTGCACTCTAAAACTTAATAATTGCTCCAATGAAACTATTTGCCAAAGAAATTGAGGGTTGAGTGTGCATGGAGTTTGAATTTGAAAGTCCTCAATGGAATCAAATATACAGCATGCTTCTTAATTTGGCGGAAAAAATACGTAAAAACAAGTTTAAGCCAGACGTAATTGTTGGCGTCTCCAGAGGTGGTTGGCCACCAGCTAGAGTACTCTCTGATTTGCTAAGTAATCCTAACCTTGCTAATGTTAGAGCCGAATTTTACGTTGGAGTTGCAGAAACAAAAGGTGAACCTTGCTTAACGCAGCCAGTTTCTGTGTCAGTTGAAGGCAAGAAAGTGCTTGTCGTGGACGAAATTGCGGACACCGGCAACAGTTTGAAGTTAGTTAAAGAGCACCTAGTTGAACAAGGCGCAGAAGAAGTCAAAATAGCCACCGTTTACTACAAGCCATGGAGCATAATAAAACCAGACTATTATGAAAAGGAAACAAGCCGCTGGGTAGTTTTTCCATGGGAAATAAAAGAAACCATCAGAAAACTGGTCAAAAAATGCAGAGAAAAAGGAACGCCGGTGAAAAAAGAAACCGAGAAATTGGTAAAGTCAGGGATTCCCGCTGAAATCGTCGAGAGATTTCTGAAGGAAATTTTTGAGGAAGAAAATTGCTGAAATACATAGAAGAGTTTGGAAAATATGTGGCAATAGAAGGCTTCAAAAACGCCAAAATCAAAGATGTCAAGAAATTTTTAGAGGAAATTCAAAAAGAAAAACCCTCGAATGTGAAAATTCAATTTTTTGATGCAGAATTTGTGGCTACTTGGCGGCATTTGTATTTTGCTGTTTTGAACGCGTTAACAGCCTTCAAGAACAAATATAACATCTCGAAAAGTTTTGAAATGGAAGCCATGCTTTACGCTTCGGCACAGCGCCAAATCCGAAAAGCTATGGGACTACTCGGAATCAAACCCAACACAATAAACATGGCAGTACTCGTGGTTGGAGACAAAAAGGAAAAGGTAAAGGCAACAATATCGGCTATTTCAAAACGGATTAATGCACAAGCTGACGATAAAGTTTTGGAATTGTCTAAACAAAAAATTGCAATAATCCGAAAAACTTTCGAAATATCAGACACAGAGCTTGAGGCCATAACGAAAGAAGAAATAGAGAAAACGCTTTAGTTGACCTTGTTATTGAACGGATGGCGCTTCTGGCTACTCAGCGTTAGTTTATAGCACCTTTTCTTTTATGACCGCTAAAATTTCGTCTGGTTTTATGATGGAGATTCCAGTTAACCCGCCGACAACTTCGATTAGTAGAATTTTGTCGGGCTTGTTCAAGTCAACCTTTCTTTCAATATTTGCCGCTGCGTTTTCAATTATGTCCCTAGTAGATGTTTCTGTAAAGCGTTTTTCAACCGTCACGCGAAACGTCTCATTTTCCATTATTTTTTTAATGCTTAATTCAGTAGCAGCTTTCTGAATGACGCCTAAATCTGTGCGGACAACCTTCTCTATCGGAATTATCCTAAGAGTGTAGCGGAATTCGTAGGGGCGCTCACGCAGGATTCTGCGAAACTTCTCTATGACTTCGAACGGGTTAAACGCGGTTTTTGCAGCAATCAAACCTGCAACGCCAGTTTTATCAACAGTAGCCGCTGAATCTCCCACTTCTCCAAGCAAATACCACAACTCAGAACAAGCCTCATCCTCATTTCCTCGAGAAGTTGTAGCTAAAAGATTAAAATCTCTAAGCACAACCTCACCCTCACTACCTAATTAAGTCAACAATCAAATTTAACATTTAACCGTTATAGAACAATTTTAGGGTCAGTGCAGGTTAGTGGCTATCTCACAGCTTTTGGCTCTCAGCCGTCGCCTCACATCATCCCACATTTAACATGCAATTACAAAGATTTATTCATTTTGATGTATGCTTGTAAACATTAGGCTTAAATTTCTCTACGAATGACTTCTATAACTCCAAAAGGAAGGAATCAACATTGACAGAAAAAAAGCCGGTAATCGTGGTTCATGGCGGAGCCGGCACATGGCAGCCGGAACGTAGCCAACCCGGTTTAGAGGGAGTTAAAAGAGCCGCAAAAACTGGCTTTGAAATCTTACGAAAAGGAGGTAGCGCTGTAGACAGTGTCATGGAAGCTGTCGCAGTCATGGAAGATGACGGCGCATTCAATGCAGGCTACGGTTCGACCCTTAACATTGAGAAACAAGTGGAAATGGAAGCGTCGATTATGAATGGAAAAACATTGCAAGCCGGCGCTGCAAGTCTTTTAAAAGACATTAAAAATCCTGTCCGTTTGGCAAAAATTGTTATGGAAAAAACAGACCACATACTCGTTGTTGGCGAAGGCGCAGAAAAACTCGCCAAAATTTTCAATCTTGAAAGAAGAAGCCCAATGACGGAGCTCAGATTAAAGTATCATGAGCAACAGAAGAAAATCCTTCTTGAAGGTAAGTTTGAATTGCCAAAACTGTATAATCTAGTTAAAAATCACCCAGAATTTTTCGAGCTTGAAACCGTAGGCGCAGTTGCACTAGACAAAGATGGAAATGTAGCTGCAGCAACTTCAACAGGCGGTTTCCCATTAAAACTTCCAGGAAGAATCGGCGATTCACCGTTAATAGGATGTGGCACATATGCAGACAACCAAGCTGGAGCATGCTCAGCCACTGGTGTTGGCGAAATAGCTATACGGCTTGTTTTGGCGAAAACTGTTTGCAACTTCATTGAAGATGGAAAAACTGCACAAGAAGCCGTTGAATCAGCCATAAGTCTCGTAAACAAGAGAATCACAGCCACTTACAATTCCATGGGATTAATTGCAGTTGACGCCCACGGAAGAATTGGTGCAGCCCACAACTCGCCAAACATGTGCTGGGCATACCTAACGCCGGAAATAAAAGAACCAGTCGCTTCCTTAACAGCTAAAATCGTGAAATAAAACATCTAAAAATACGTAAACAAACAAGTCTTTTGGTTACTATTCTCGACAACTGACGTATAAAAATGCTTAAAGCAACGGTAGGTTTCTCTTGCATCCCTAAACAAGCAAAGCGGAGGTGAAAAAATGCGAGAGGAAGAGGAATGGGAAGAAGAAGAATGGGAAGAAGAAGAGTGGGAAGAGGAAGAATGGTAAAAGTTTAGTATTATCCAGAGCTTTTTTTGTATCTTTCTTTACGAAAACATTCAAACGATTTTTATATATTTTGATGTGTATGTTTAGACCATACTAGTTAGCATCTAATATGGGACAGAACATGACTAGAGTTGCAGTGATAGACCTTGACAAGTGCAAGCCAAAACGTTGCAATAGGCTATGCCATCACTTTTGCCCTATAGTGCGTACACGCATAGAAGCCATACGATTTGAAAACGACAAAGCCGTAATCGTCGAATCTCTTTGCACCGGATGCGGAATATGCGTAAAAAAATGCCCCTTTAAAGCAATCGCAATTGTCAATCTTCCGGACGAGTTAGAAAAAGATTGCAGCCACCGCTTTGGAGAAAACACATTCAAACTCTACAGACTGCCAACACCCTTCCCAGGCATGGTTGTAGGTTTGCTTGGACAAAACGGAATAGGCAAAACAACAGCGCTTAAAATACTCTCCGGAGAAATCAAACTAAACCTTGGAAATTACGAAAAACCACCAGAATGGAACGAAATAATCACACATTATAGAGGCTCAACGCTGCAAGATTATTTCCAAAAGATGAGCGAAAATAAACTCAAGATTTCACATAAACCGCAATACGTAGATAAAATTCCAAAAGCTGTGTCGGGAAAAGCTGGAGAACTACTCGAAAAAGTAAACGAAAGAAAGAAACTTGAGAAAATCTCTGAACAACTTGAACTAAAACAGCTCTGGAACCGCCCATTAGACGTTTTAAGCGGAGGCGAACTACAACGTGTAGCCGTGGCTGCGGCAATATGCCGCGAAGCTGACGTGTATCTTTTCGACGAACCATCAAGCTATTTAGACGTGAAACAAAGGTTGGAAGTGGCTAGGGCAATAAGAAGTCTAAAAGATGAGGAAAAAACAGTTATTGTAGCTGAACACGACCTAGCAATAATAGACTACTTGTCAGACCAAATCTGCATTTTTTACGGAGAACCAGGTGTCTACGGCGTAGTTTCCAGTGTTCACGGCGTGAGAACCGGAATAAACATTTACTTAGAAGGTTACATTCCAGACGAGAACGTTAGATTCAGAAAAGAAGCCATAATATTTCATGAAAAACCTCCACGAACAAGCTTTGATATTGGAGAAACACAACTGAAATGGGGACAAATTGAGAAAACTTATGAAGAGTTTAAGCTTGTCGCAAGCCCGGGAGAAATAAAAAGAGGCGAAATTATCGGAATTCTCGGACCAAACGGTATTGGAAAAACGACCTTTGTGAAAATCTTAGCTGGAATTGAAGAAGCTGATGGCGGAGTCAGATTTGGAGAGTTGGAAGTAAGCTACAAGCCTCAATACATTTCTGCTGAATACGAAGGCACGGTTCAAGAACTCTTGAAAAGTGTTGCCAAAGAAAACTTCACTTCAAGTTGGTACAAAACAGAAATTTTCCACCCTCTAAAGATAGAACCTCTCTTAGACAGAAATCTAATTGAACTCAGCGGCGGTGAACTGCAAAAAATCGCCATTGCCGCTTGTCTCTCACGCAAAGCCCAACTGTACCTACTTGACGAGCCAAGCGCTTACTTGGATGTTGAAGAACGGTTGAATATGGCGCGAGCCATCAGAAGAGTCATAGAAACTAACAACGTAACAGCCTTCGTCGTCGAGCATGACGTAGTTGCCCAAGACTTCATAGCGGACCGACTGATGGTTTTCACTGGAGAACCTGGAGTGAAGGGAACTGCAAATCCGCCAACAAGCCTGAGAGACGGAATGAACATGTTTTTGAAGGATATGAAAGTCACTTTCCGAAGAGACCCAACTACGAAAAGACCAAGAGTTAACAAGGAAAACTCAAAGCTAGATAAGTTTCAAAAACAAATTGGAGAGTACTATTACGTACGTGAACTACGAAAATGACCCATCAAGGGATTACCATGGCTAAGACAAATAAAAAAGAAAACGAATTGCTAAATACCGCTTTAAAAACTATGAATAACGCGTATGTTCTTTGGGGTTTCAAAGTTGGCGCCGCCGTCCTCGCAGAAGACGGAAAAACCTATGGCGGCTGTAACGTGGAAAGTTGGGTTTCTGGACTGGGCATATGCGCAGAAAGATGCGCGATAAACCATGCAATCTTACATGGAAATCGCAAAATCAAAATGGTAGCCCTCGTTATGCATGCAGATACAAATAAAGAACCCAGACCATGTGGAGCATGCTTACAGTATATTTATGACTTCGCAGAAAACCCCAAAATTAAAATCCTCATGGCAAAAGCAAAAAATGGTAGAATCTTGTTTGAAACTGTTGAAGTAAAGAGTATTAAAGAGTTATTGCCATTTCCTTTCAGAAAATGAATTATTTACGCTGAAAATTGCAGTTAAATTAAAGAATGAGCAAAGCATATCGTAGGGTGTTACCTTTCGGGAGAGAGGCTGGTGGAGGCTTAAAGTGGCTCAGATAACCTTTGAAGAAATAAGCGCTTCAGACTTTTTCTACCGCAACCGCGACATTGCCGGCTTCACAAATCCGTCAAGAGCCATTTTCGCAGCAATAAGAGAGCTTGTTGAAAACTCTTTAGATGCTGCAGAAAGCCTAAAAATTCCACCAGACATCTACGTTCGACTTTCATACGAAGGAGAAGCCAGCAAAGAAACCCAAATTTACAAGCTAAGAGTGGAAGACAACGGCATAGGCGTCCCGCCAAGACACATACCATCAGCCTTCGGACAAGTGCTTTTCGGCTCAAAATACAAACTCAAACAGCAAAGAGGAACATTTGGTCTAGGCGGAAAAATGGCAATTCTATACGGACAAATCACCACTCACCAGCCAGCCACAATAATCTCAAGCACTGGCGGAATGTCAAAAATCTACAGCTATAAACTCATGATTGACATCCAACGAAACCGCCCAATCATACTCGACCGAAAAGTGCTCATAAACAAGGAACAATGGAGAGGGACAATAGTCGAATTCTGCTTGGAAGGCGACTACTTAAGGGCTATGCCCAAAATCTTGGATTACTTCAAACAGACAGCCATGGTTAACCCATATGCAAACTTAACTTTCGTTGACCCAAAAGGCAGACTATACAGATTCACCAGAGTAACCAAAGAAATGCCAGAGCCACCAAAAGAAACATTACCACACCCTTACGGCGTAGACGTGGAGCTTCTTCAGCGGCTAATCCAAGTCACGCCCTATAAGAACATGCTGGAATTTCTGAAAAACCACTTCCACAGAGTTGGAGAAATCACAGCCCAAAAGTTTTTGGAATTCAGCAACATAAGCCCGTCTAAAAATCCAAAGAAACTCTCGCATGAAGAAATTGTCAGATTAATGCACATGCTCAAAAAATTCAAGGATTTCTTGCCGCCTGACGCCAGTTGCTTGTCTCCTTTAGGTGAAGAACTATTAAAAGCAGGAATAATAAAAGAGTTAAAACCAGAGTTTGTAGCTGTTCATCAACGTAAACCATCCACATACGCGGGCCACCCATTCATAATTGAAGTCGGCATCGCATATGGAGGAGAAATCCCAAAGAAAGGAGTCTTCATAATCTACCGGTTTGCAAACAGAATCCCACTACTTTATGACGAAGCAAGCGATGTCTCGGTCAAGGTCATAAACGCAATGAACTGGCGACGATACAAGGTCACACCAGAAATGCCAATTGCAATTTTAGTGCACATCTGCAGCACAAAAGTTCCATACAAAACAGTCGGAAAAGAATTCATCGCCGACCGTCCAGAAGTTAGAAGAGAAATCGCTAATGGACTCAGAGAAGTCGCCCGCCAAATCCAACATTTCCTAACAAGAATAGAGCATGTTGACAGAGAAAAGAAACGCTTGGGTGTTTTCAGCAAATACCTGCCAAAAATAGCCCAATTCTCAGCAAAACTCGCCGGAAAAGAAAAACTCCCAGATATAGAAAAACTTTTGAAGAGTGTGAAAAAGTTTGGAACAGAAGAAACATAAAGTTAGCATGATAGAAAAAAGAAAAGAAGTTTTAGCAAGTTTGGAAAGTCTAGGGCTCAAAATTTACGACAAGCTTGACAACGGTTATTTTCCCTCGATAGAAATGCCAAGTCGATCAACAGAAAACATCTATTACGACCCCCAGGTTAGACAATTCATCTTAGGCGACCGAAAGGTTCGCAGAAGCGCCCGCAACATCCGCCACCTTAAACCTTTCACTCAGCTCACTTGGGCTGCAACATTTTCTCATGAATTAACTTCACAACGAAAAACATCAACCTTAAGAGATGTTTACTATTCCGCACAAGCGTACGAGATGACTTTCACAGATCAACAAGAATCAAACAATATAATAACAGATTTGGAAACAGTCCTAGGCTTATCCAGAGAAGACTTCAACATTTTTCCAGAAGAACGCTCAGCGGTCTTCGGCGACTTAACAATAGAATACACTGTGCCAGGCTATGAGGGGAGAACACTAAACCTAACCTCACACCCTGATGGCGTTCTTATCGGACCAGCCTTAACTTCATCTGAATTCGTCAAAACATCCGCTGACAAGGTTATAGCCATAGAGAAAGGCGGTTTGTTCACACGCTTCATAGAAGAGAATGTGCACAAAAAATTCAATGCGTTACTCGTTTTGACGGCTGGGCAAGCTCCGAGAGCAACAAGACATTTTATCAGAAGGCTTAATGGAGAACTAAACCTTCCGGTTTACGTTTTCACGGATGGCGACCCATGGGGAATGCACATAGCAATGGTAATAATTTCAGGTTCAGCAAACGCTGCACATCTCAGAGAACTAAACACACCAGACGCAAAATGGAGCGGCGTGTGGGCAACAGACATAGTGAATTACAAATTGCCAACAGAACCATTAGATGACGTGGACATGAAGAGACTCTACGAGCTACAGAAAGACCCACGCTATAAAGACCCACTTTGGCAAAGAGAAATCAAAACATTCATGAAAATCAAACGAAAGGCGGAACAAGAGGCTTTCAGCAGGTATGGCTTAACATACATTGTTGATGAATACTTGCCGGCGAAACTCGAAGAAACAAAATAACACACAAATCGCATATTACCATTTCGAAACAACCCTTTTTATACAAGAATCAGAGTTAGCATCTGGGAGAAAGGAGAAATGCGAAAACTCTTAGTCGCTAGTCTTAACATTATTTTACTACTTGTCATCATCTCTCCAATGCTAGTTACAAACGCTTCAGGAAGACAACACCGCAGCCAAAGCCAATCTGTTATTTCATCACTGCAACAACTCTTTAGCAACGTTTCAATACTGCCTAATGAAGCGTTTGAAAACCCTAGGCAAACAGACATGGAAAAGAATACTCTCTGCAACAAAATTAACGCTATTATAAATCAGATTGAAGCAGGAGCTTATGATGGCGCAGTAAACAAGTTAAGAAATGACCTTGAAAATATGGTTACCAAATGGATTACTAGCCCATGGAAAGAGTGCCTGCTTAATTTAATCGAGGAAATCATTAAACTCATTAAAGGATGTTGTTGTCCTCAGCATGATTTGACGCCTCCAGTGATTCATGGAGTTTTCTATTATCCAAGCGCACCAGAATATGACGATTACGTAGCCGTTGTAGCGTATGTTACTGATTCAAAAAGCGGAGTTGCCAACGTGACCTTAAACTATTCAACAGATTTAGGCGAAAATGTTAATCTGACAATGGACAAAACTGAGGGATTCTACGAAACAGAGATTCCTCCTCAACCATACAATGTGAATGTTACCTTCCTCGTTTATGCATGGGATAAAGCCGGAAATGTTGCCGTGTCATCAACCTACTCGTATAAAGTGGGAGATTTTCATCCACCAGCTATAACATACATTGAACGAGTACCAGCAGAACCAAACTACAATGAAACCGTTTTAGTTTCCGTAAACGCTACCGAGCCGCAATTTGCCAGCGGTGTCAAGGAAGTAATTCTAACTTATAACAATGGAACAGGTTGGATGAACACTACAATGAGCGCTCAAGAGGGATTATACATTGCGACGATTCCAGAATTTCCCTACGGAACATTTGTTCAATACCGAGTCTACGCGTTTGATAATGCTGGAAACTGGATGGCTATGGATGTTTACTCTTACTCCGTACAAGACCGATTCTTGCCAGTTGCCAGAATTGACACTCCAACTTGTGGAAGCTATTTAACAGGAATCGTTAGCGTCGAAGTTTACGTTTACGATGACAATTTTGCAGAAGCAAACTTAACGGTTAATGGAACAGTCTTAACGTCGTGGAGTGAAGTGGGATATCATACCTATTTATGGAACACCACAACGCTACTTGACGGCATCTACACATTAAATCTTGAAGCACATGACCAAGCGGAAAACATTGCTGAAACAGAATGCACAATAACGGTGGATAACACAGCTCCAACGGTGGAAATTGCGTGGCCGTTGAACGGAAGCTATGTTAAGGGTATGGTTATTGTTGAGATTAGTGCTGAAGATGTCAACTTTGACGGGATGGAGCTTAAGATTGACGAATCTGTTCATGTTTGGAATGCTGGTGGAAGCCAAACTTACATTTGGGAAACGGCAGACTATGATGATGGAATCTACACGATTGTTTTGTCGGCGCGTGACAAGGCTGGAAACGAAGCTGAAACCAGCATGTCAGTTACTGTGGACAACACGGCGCCGTTGATTAGCAATCTTGTTTGGAGCCCATTGGAGCCTATGGCTGATGAACAAGTTAATGTTTCTGCAGAAGTGTTTGAAGAAGGAAGCGGAATTCAAAATGTCACTTTGTGGTTCAAAATTGGCGAAGGCGAATGGAACGGTTTGGCTATGACCTTGCAGAGTGGTAATTGGACTGGTGCGATTCCTGGGCAAGAGGAAAATGTTACGGTCACGTTCTTTGTGGAATGTTATGATAATGCTGGGAATTTTGCAGCGACGCAAGAAAATACTTATACTGTTAAGGTGGAAGGCGGTGGTGCCGGCGCGATTTCTGGTTTTCCATTAAACTGGCTTCTGTTGATAATTGCGATAATTGCTTTAGTGATAGGCGGGACTGTTTACTATTACAAGTATCGGAAGAAACGTGCATAGTGTTTGAGGAGGAAATGCTTTAAATCTTGGACGGTTATTTCTATAGAAAACACTCTGTAGGAAGAACTGGGCATGAGCAGTGAAGAAGGCGGTTTCGGATTAACGCTTGCTGAAAAATTCTTTGGATTTATACTTGTTATTATTGGCGCTATAGCAACGTATTACACGTTTACAAGCATCGACACTTTGGGAGCATTTACGGGATTTTTCGGATTTCTCAGCATCTTACCGATAGTGGTAGGAATTATTTTGGTTACTGCAAAAACAGAACAGTAATCGTTGCGTCGCGTGGGTTACTCTCTTCTTTCGACCACTATTTTGCAGTTTGTTGCTAACGCGGCTATTACGCCTAATGCTGCAAGCCACGGCGCAAGGACAGCGCCAATTACGCCTACTGTGGCGGGGATTTCAAGCATGATTTTGTCTTTTTCGTCTTTTATGATTATTCTGGTGATGTTTCCTTCGTGGAGTAGTTCTTTGACTTTTTCGATTAGGTTGTCGGCGGATATTGTGAATTCTTCTTTGACTATTTTTGTTGCGGGTGTTCCGCATTTGTAGCAGTATTTGTCGTCTTCTTTTAGTTTGGCTCCGCATTTTGAACAGTATGGCATGGGTGTTTTCACCTTTTGGTTAGTGTTTATTAGGGTAATGATTTATTAGTTTTGGAGTGCGTGTTTGTAAGGGCTTGGTAGGTGATGTGTTAAGATGCCGATTCGTCAGCCGATTGTTTGCGTTCTTGGGCATGTGGATACTGGTAAGACTCTGCTTTTGGATAAGATTCGCAAAACGAGTGTGCAAGCACGTGAAGTTGGCGGAATTACGCAGCATATTGGTGCGAGTTTTTTTCCGGTTGACACGTTGAAGCAGTTGGTTGGTCCTTTGTTGTCGATGGTTAAGGGTGAGGTTGAGATTCCGGGTTTGTTGATTATTGACACGCCGGGTCATGAGGCTTTTACTAATTTGCGTAAGCGTGGTGGAAGCGTTGCGGACATTGCAATTTTGGTGATTGATGTTTTGCGTGGGTTTGAGGCGCAGACGTATGAGTGTGTGGATATTTTGAAGGCGCGGAAGGTGCCGTTTTTGGTGGCTGCGAATAAGATTGATCGTGTTCCGGGTTGGAATGCGTTGGAGGATACGCCGTTTTTGCGTTCTTATCAGGCGCAGGATCGGTATGTGCGGGAGGATTTGGATAATAGGGTTTATGAGATTATTGGGGTTTTTTCGCGTTTGGGTTTTAGGGCTGACAGGTTTGATCGGATTAAGGATTTTACGAAGACTGTGGCGGTTGTGCCTGTTAGTGCTAAGACGGGTGAGGGTATTACTGAGTTGCTTATGGTTTTGGTTGGTTTGACGCAGCAGTATTTGCAGAAGCGGTTGCAGACGACTGAGGGTCCAGCGAAAGGGACGGTTTTGGAGGTTAAGGAGGAGCCTGGTTTGGGTTTGACGTTGAACACGATTGTTTATGATGGTGTTTTGCGGCGGGATGATGTTGTGGTTGTTGGTGGGCGTGAGAAGCCTATTGTGACGCGTGTTCGTGCGATTTTGGTTCCGAAGCCTTTGGATGAGATTCGCGATCCGCGTGATCGTTTTTCGAGTGTGGACGTGGTTTCGGCTGCGGCTGGGGTGAAGATTGTTGCGCCGGGTTTGGAGGGGGCTTTGGCGGGTGCGCCTTTGTATGCGGTTGGTGATGGCGAATCGGTGGGTAAGTTTGTGCGGTTGGTTGGTGAGGAGGTTGAGCGGATTCGTATTGCGACGGGTGTGGATGGGGTTGTTTTGAAGGCGGATACTTTGGGGAGTTTGGAGGCGATTGCTGATTATTTGAAGCGTAATGGTGTGCCGATTAGGCTTGCGGATGTTGGTGATGTTAGTAAGCGTGATGTTACTGAAGCGGCGGTTGTAAAGGAGCATGAGCCTTTGTATGGGGCTGTTTTGGCTTTTAATGTTCGTGTTTTGCCGGATGCAGAGGAAGAGGCGGAGATTAGGGGTGTTCAAGTTTTTCGGGAGAAGATTATTTATCATTTGGTGGATAATTATTTGGTTTGGCTTAGGGGGCAGCGGGAAGCGAAGTTTGAGGTGGAATTTGAGCGTTTGGTTAAGCCTGGGAAGATTCGGGTTTTGGAGGGTTATGTGTTTCGTAGGGCTAAGCCGGCGATTTTTGGTGTTGAGGTGTTAGCTGGAAAGATCAAGCCGAGGATTGCGTTGGTGCGTGCTGAGGATGGTGAGGAAATAGGTGAGATTCAGCAGATTCAGGAGAAAGGTGAGGCGTTGTCTGAGGCGAAGACTGGGATGCAAGTGGCGATTTCGATGGATAAGCCGATGGTTGGGAGGCATGTGTTTGAGAGGGATGTGTTGTTTGTGAAGGTGCCTGAGGCGGATGCGAAGGTGTTGTTGTCGACGTTTGTGGATAGGCTTGGTGTGGATGAGCAAGAAGCGTTGAATGAGTATGTTGCGTTGATGAGGAAGAAGATGCCTTTTTGGGCTGCATAGTAGATGAGTAGGCTCTCGTGGAAAGTTATAGCCCCCTTATTTATAGGTTGAATTTGTGGTTAGGAGTTTAGTGTGGGTTGTCCCTCCGTTCTTGTTTGTACGAGAAAGTTTTAGGGTGTTAGTGGGATTTAAGGGTGGTATTAGGAGTTTAATGTGTTTCAGAAGTAACAGAACTATTGTTGCGTCTGAAAAGTTACGCAGACTTATCCCTTAATTTTTGCATGTAGATGGGATTAACTTGTGCAGATTTGGTAAAATGTGGAAAAGTCTTTTATTTGTGGACTGCATAGTGCAAAGCTCTTGACATGTAAGGTGAAACTGGTTTGGAGAAGGAAATTAAGAGTCTTCTGGAACGCTTGACCGAAGCGCATGGAGTTTCTGGGTATGAGATGGGTGTTGGAAAGATTGTTTATCATGAGCTTGAAAAGTATGCAGATTCGGTTGAGACGGATAATTTTGGAAACGTGATATCGCTTAAGAAGGCTTCTGTTAAGGATGCTCCGAAGGTTATGCTTGCGGGGCACATGGATGAGATTGGGCTCATTGTTAAGCACATTGATGATAAGGGGTTTCTGTTTTTCGAAAAGGTTGGCGGGATTTCTCCGCGAGTTTTGTTTTCTCAGCCCGTAGTGGTTCACGGTAAAAAGGGTCCGGTCAGTGGTTTGATTAACTGTAAGCCTCCCGAAACGCCTGAGGAAGCCAACAAAATTCCTGATTTGAAGGCGTTTTTTATTGACGTAGGCGCCAAGAACAAAGCTGAGGCGGAGAAGTTGGGCGTGCGGATAGGGGATTCGGTTACTTTTGAACGCCCGTTTAAGGTTTTGGGTTCTGGAAATATTCTTGCGAGTAAGGCGTTTGATGACCGTGTGGGCGTTTGTGTGATTATTGAGACTATGAAGAAACTTGCGAAGGAGAAGGTTGAGGCGAATGTTTATGGCGTGGCGGACGTGCAAGAAGAGGTCGGTTGTCGTGGAGCGCAAGTTGCAGCCTATAGAATAGCGCCTAACATGGCTATTGCCGTTGACATAACCCTTGCGGGGGACATACCGGGCGTCGCTGAGAAGGACCAAGTTACGAAGATTGGTGCGGGTCCAGCCATTAAAGTTATGGATGAGGCTGGTGGTGGTCTGGGTTTGATTTCTCACCCTAAAGTGAGGGAGCTTTTGGTTTCGACGGCTGAAGAGGAGAAGATTCCGTATCAAATGGAGGTTTTGCCAAGAGGTTCTACGGATGCTGCTGCGATTCATTTGACAAGGGAAGGAGTCCCAAGCGGCGTAATATCAATCCCGACAAGGTATGCACATTCATATGAGATATTGGACGTTAACGATGTCGTCAACGCCGTGAAACTCTTAACAGCCACAATCAAAAAAATCAAGAAAAACATCAACTTCAAATGACAGACAAACGTCAGTTAAAAGACAAACATGGCTAAAAAATCGATGCTCTTCGATGCGGACCGCGTTAAAGTTAATAAGATTCTTTTTTCATTCATAGTTTTAGAGGAACTGAAGTTGAAAGTTAGTGTGACAATTCATAGAGACGGAAAATGGTATGTGGCTATGGACCCGGTGACTGGAGTTGCTAGCCAAGGAAAAAGCGTTGACGAAGCCTTGAAGAATTTTCAAGAAGCTTTTGAACTTTGGTTTGAGAATGCCGAAGACTGGGAGAAGGAAAGAGCCTTAAAAGGTGAACCAGTCGCCACAATGGTTATCGAAATAAAAGTTTAGGCTTTTCCGGCTAATCTGCTGAATTCTTCAATTGTAAGTCCAGCTTGAAATAGAATCCCTTTAAGAGTGCCAATTGCTATTTCTTTATGCTTAGGAACAACAACAGTTCTCTTTTTTTCTTTATAGAAACCTTTTAACACAATATGGCTACCTCTTTGCCTGATAACTATAAAACCAAGTTTGCTAAGAACTTTAATCACTACTCGATAAGAATACGGCTTAAACTTCAATGAAACCCCTTCTTTATGGAATACCTGCTTTTTGCCTTACGAAATCTAAGAACTCATCTATTCTTGGAAAAACTATCTCGTGTTCGCCACGTTTAGGTGACCTCACATAACCCTCAACTTTTAAGTCATGCAACCTAGCTGAGACCACACTTTCACTGATGCCTGTTCTCTTTGACAATTCTTCCACTGTTGAACTAGGGCTGCTTACTAGTCCCAATTCGCTTGCAAAAAATCTTCCAATCAAATGAAGCCCGATTATTTCTCTATCAGTAAGCTTTGCTCTTGATATCATAATTAGGGTGTCTCCAGAATCTTTGTCTATTCCTAAAAGGTCTTTTGCCTTCCTTACTAAACTCTCAACTCGTTTTGTTTTATCGACGAGTAATTCTTTATAGATGTCTTTCTCGCTCATTTCAATCTCACTGATGTTTTTAGCGTCGTCCACATATAGACATTACGTAAAAATACTTTTTACGTATATTGGTCAAAAAAGTAGAATTTTCCTACACTAACCATGCATATTCCTCTTTCTTATGTGACTCAGGTGTTTTTGTGTTGCCTTTAATTATCCATGTTAAATCAAATCAATAGAGGCAAAATTATATGCTCATTTGTATTTCTTGAATGGATTTGGAAAGTACACTGCTTTGTTGGTAACCTCAACAGAGCATGTTCCAGTTTTCTTACACCATTCTTCGCATTTACGAGCAGTCTCCTCATCCAAATAACCTAAACCGCACATTTCACAAAGAAAAAGAATCTTATCGCCGATTTTCTCTTTTCTAACCAACTGAAATCCACTCTGCAACTTAACTATGAAGTAGATATTATTCTTAAAGAATCATAAGTTCTAAGGGAATCAATTTTCCCGTGACTGGGTCTACTTGCACGCCAAGCAATTCCAAGGTTGTCACTCCTAGCAGTATGGGCGTTTTCTCCGGTGCTATGGCAACCAACGACGTTACTCCTTTCCCGTCAATCATTATGTAAGCTTCAGAAACGAAATATTCAACAACTTCTCCACTCGCAATCTTAAACTTCCTTTTATCCACCACTTTCAGCTGTAATTTTTCAGCAACGTCTTGAGGGATTACGGTATAAATTGCGCCAGTATCAACAATAAACTCCAACTCATCCCTTAAGTTACGATCTAACGGATTAGCAATAACCCCACGAATTCGCACATAACCCATAGTACCACGGAAAATAAATGGTTAACTTGATATAAAAGGCTTAACTTACGAAAGCAAATGAACGTTTCCTATTCTCGTGTTTTCCAAATATTTCTCTGCCGCCTTTTGACATTCTAAAGCCTGCTTCCTACTCGTAGTCGGCAAATCATCCATCACGTAGCATGGATAAAACGCCAAAAGCGTGTACGGAATACCCGTGTCTATTTCACTTATGAACTTGGCAATACCCTCGACCTCTTCCGCATCCACGTAGCCCGGAATAAGAAGCGTGCTCGCCCCAAGCACCGGCAACTCCCTACGCCGTGCATAGTATTTTTCTCCAATCATCCTGAAATTATCCAGTGTAGGCTTATTTGAAACACCACACAACGCAATATTCAGCGCTTCAGTCCAACATTTCAAATCAAACTTAATGTTACCGCCACTCTCCAACGCAATCTCCGCAGCCTTCTCAGCCAATCGAGGATTCATATAACCATTCGTCTCCCAACAAACTCGCAAAATACGCTTCTCCGCTTTCGCTCTTTCCAACGCAATACGCGAAGTCTCAAGACTGTGCGGCATCTGCGGCGAAGGGTCACCACCAAAATAGCAAATACACGAAACATGCGCATCCACCTTACCCGCTAAATCCTCAGCGCTCAAAACAGGCTCATGCTTAACCGACAAACGCCGATAATGCCAATTTTGGCAAAACAGGCAATCGTAACTACAAGCGCCATAAAACACCGCCAAATTCGCATAACCAAACTCAGCAGAAGACTTAATCGCATAACGCGGATAACCCGCACCCGTGCAGCCCGGACAAAACCACCAACTAACACAATTCGTCGGCAAACCATCATAATACCACTCCAAAACGCCCCGCTCTGCCGTGCCGCCAAAACGCTCCAAACGCCAATCCACATTCCACACAAGCCCACAAAAGCCACACTTACCCACACCAATCACACACTCGTTCGCGCACACTCCACAAGCCAAACCACCTACATCCCTCGGCGCTTCTGCAGGCAAACCAAAAACGGCGCGGCTCTCCGCATGAACACTACGCGTTATCTCAAGCGCCTTCTCCGGCCTTTCCTTAATACACCTTAAACAAACACCCAGCTTATCCGAAACCGTAGCGGCTTCAACGCCGCAAATCCGACATTTACCCATAACCGCTAACCGCCGCCTACAGGCGGAATAATCGCCAAAACATCCCCATCCCTAAGAGGCGTGTCCAAACCACTAAGCGTTGACGCACTTCTTCCATTAACAAGAAACTGCAAGAAACCCTTCACTTCGCCTGTCTTCTGGTCAAAGACGTAATCAACAAAATCTTTCCCATAACGCTTGCCAAGCCTTTCCAAAACCAAACCAACAGTAACCCGTTCTTTGCCAGAAAACTCCAAAGTTTCCTCTCGCTTGCCA
This sequence comes from Candidatus Bathyarchaeota archaeon, assembly GCA_023512225.1. GTDB lineage: Archaea > Thermoproteota > Bathyarchaeia > Bathyarchaeales > Bathycorpusculaceae > DSLH01. The sequence continues at coordinate 51,322 of JAIMAA010000002.1, read as the reverse complement.
GTCAACTCCCGTAGGCTAGTAAAGAACCGCACCGAAACCCGCACTGCAATACCCACCCAAAAAAGAAAAGCCAAGTCACAATTTTAACCCTTATGCATTCAATTATACAATCGCAACAAACCAAAGTAAAAGTTTATATTTTTGTGCCTTTTGCTTATTCCGAATTGGTAAAAAACTAACATTCTAACAATAAAAGGTGAAATGAAAATGGCATATTTAACAACAACAGCATCTGGACAACCCGTCCTCATACTAAAAGAAGGCACATCAAGAACCCGCGGACGCGAAGCCCAAAGAAACAACATAATGGCAGCCCGCGTAATCGGCGAAGTACTCAAAACAACACTCGGACCACGCGGCATGGATAAAATGCTCATCGACAGCCTAGGCGACATAACAATAACCAACGACGGCGCAGCCATACTAAACGAAATAGAAGTCGAACACCCAGCAGCCAAAATGATGGTGGAAATTGCAAAAACACAAGACGACATGGTAGGCGACGGAACAACAACCGCCGTAGTATTAGCCGGCGAACTCCTCAAAAAAGCAGAAGAACTACTTGACCAAAACATCCACCCAACAATACTTGTAAGCGGCTACCGCAAAGCAGCAAACAAAGCAATAGACATTATAAACAAAATTGCCACGCCAGTAGACATCGAAGACCGCCAAACAATGAAAAAAGTCGCGTTAACCTCAATGGCAAGCAAAGCAGTAGGCACAGCCCGCGAACACCTCGCAGAAATCGCAATAGACGCAGTCAAACAAATAGCAGAAAAACGTGGAGACCGCATGGTAGCCGACATAGACAACATCCAAATAATCAAAAAAACAGGCAAAAGCCTACTCGAATCACAACTAGTCCAAGGCTTAATAGTCGACAAAGAAGTCGTCCACACTGGCATGCCCAAAAAAATCGAAAACGCCAAAATCGCACTCTTAGACTGCCCATTGGAAATTGAAAAAACAGAATTCAGCGCCGAAATACGCATACGAGACCCCAACCAAATGAAAGCCTTCCTCGACCAAGAAACAAAAATGCTCAAAGAAATGGTTGACAAAATTAAAGCCTCAGGCGCAAACGTCGTGTTCTGCCAAAAAGGCATAGACGACATGGCACAACACTTCCTAGCAAAAGAAGGAATACTCGCAGCACGCCGCGTAAAACAGTCAGACATGGAAAAACTCTCACGCGCAACAGGCGGACGCATAATCACAGACTTGGCTGACCTAACTGAACAAGACTTGGGCGATGCTGGCGTGGTTGAAGAACGCAAAATAGGCGAAGACAAAATGATTTTTGTCGAAAAATGCAAAGACCCCCGCTCCGTAGCCGTGCTAATCCGTGCGGGACTGGAAAGGATGGTTGACGAAGCAGAACGCGCCATGACAGACGCGTTATCAGTCGTGTCAGACGTTATAGAGAACAACAAAATCGTCGCAGGCGGAGGCGCAGTCGAAATCGAAATAGCCAAAGAACTCCGAAACTATGCAACAAAAGTGGGCGGACGCGAACAACTCGCAATAGAAGCCTTCGCAGACGCCATAGAAGTAATACCGCGAACACTAGCCGAAAACGCTGGGTTAGAACCCATAGACATAATCGTGGAGTTAAGGGCTGCGCACGAAAAAACAGACGGCAAACACATGGGCGTAAACGTTTTCACAGGCAAAACAGAAAACACCTACAACAACGGCGTAGTCGAACCGCTAGTGGTTAAAGAACAAGCAGTCAAATCCGCCGCAGAATCCGCTTCAATGATACTACGCATAGACGACGTAATAGCGGCAACAAAACCAAAAGAAGAAAAGCCACCAAAAGGCGGCGAAACCGAAAGCGAAGAATAAACACCCCTTCATTTTTTCTACACCCAACCCATATTTTAACACGCCAAAAATTTAAACAACAAAGCCATATTCTATTAGCGGAAAGCTCCGGTAGTATAGTCCGGTCAAGTATAGCGGCCTCTCGAGCCGCGGACCCGGGTTCAAATCCCGGCCGGAGCATTCACGATTCTAGGTTCATTCTGGACTCACTTTAACTAAAAAAGCCTGATATGAGTCATGCTAGAAGCATGGTTAAAATCGGAGCACATCTTTGCTAGTAAAACATAGGAAAAGTGCAGCACCGAAATTTCAATAAAGGAGCCGTATATGTGAAGAATGTGAATGGCTAGAAAAGCGCAAATGAGTTGATGGGCTATTGAGTGAGAAATATAACCTGATAAAGAAAGATTTTCAGCATATCATTCTGGAAGGTACTGCTTATGAAGTCGGACAGCAACAAGCAGAAATTTTGAAAAGGCAGAATCCAGAAGCTGCGAAATGGTTTGCTTCCGCAGACATTGATCCAAGCAAAATGGGGTTTGACAGTTTTGAGGAACTCCAAGCTTTCTACGAAGAGTATTGTCCAGGAATAACTGACGAAATACTGGGATTCGCAGATGGTTTAGGTGTTAAACCAGACCAGCTTCAACTTTACAGCCCACCCATATATCAGCCAGGTAATTGCAGTCAACTTGCCGTCTTATCATCTGTGACTAATAACAAGCACGTTTATGTTGGCAGAAGCTACGAATATCACCATAACGAGAACGATTTTCGTTTGTGCACTCTTAGGATTAAAGGAAAAATCAAGCACATAGGATTCACAGAATTTCTTCTCGGCAGAGATGACGGAATGAATGAACATGGGTTGTGTGTGACCTTTTCTGGGGGAGGCACTTTTAAGAAGCAGCCTACAAAGAAAGGGTTCAACTTCTTCTTGGTAACTCGAGCAATACTAGATAATTGCAAGACAGTAGCAGAATCTGTAGAGCATTTAAAGAAAACACCAATCAGCGGCTTCTGGAACTTCCTAGTGACGGATAAGAACAACAGTGCCGCCTTAATGCAGTTTTTCGACGGCGAATATGATGTACGCCAAATTGACAAGAATTCGAATGAACAATGGCTGTTTTCAACAAACCATTACGTGTTACCAAGCATGGTGCAATATCAGAAATATGCTGGTGACTGGATTCTCAAAAATTCAAAGAAGAGGTTTGAACTAATTGACTCAACGTTATCACATGCAGCACCAAACATTAGTAAAGAAGACATCAAGAACCTGCTGTCCAAAGAAATCTATGATGGCTTGTGTGGACATTATTACACAGACTATTTTGGAACCTTATTCTCAATCATCTATGACCTAACCGATTTAAAAGCTGACATCTGCTTTGGTGCACCAACCCATAATGATTGGCAAAAACCATTCTCACTTAATGACCCAGTTGGAGTGAACCATTTTTCAGCGATTCTTCCTGACAAATCAATCAAGCTAGATCAACTGTGGGACACGAGCTAACAAAAAGGGGAAAAGTGAAATTTGACATTAACCAGAAAGAATTTCCAAGCACTACACATAAATCAATATGGCATGCGGCTGTATTTATGTCTCCATTCCGCGAAGCTGTACTAACACATGTGACTGGCAAGAAAAGGGATAGCCTGCGCGAGGGAAAAAAGCCTCTACCAATTCATCATCGCTTTGTACTCTAACATGTGCGAGAGAGTGCACGCATGCCCCCAAATTCGTTTATTAGGCGTGTATCAAGTGAGTCGTGTATCTCTTTGTTTAGTAGAGTGATCCATTATGCATGCGATGTTGCCAATGTGAGATTTAAATATCTGCCCAATTTGGGTTTATGCTAAAGTGAGAGAGTTTCAAACTTGCCAAGCGAAACGCGGGTATTTTACTGGTAAAAACGTGTTCCGACCCCGGCTGGAGCACCAAGCTCTATCCTAAGCTTTTTACAGGTCGTATACTAGTCCCGGGATTTTTGGGAACATTTGCGTTTCTCCCACGTGCCTAGCACCTGCTATCCAACTGACTAGCCTTTCTATTCCTATTCCGGCGCCGGCGGAAGGTTTTAGTTTTCCTTGTTTAGCCAGATTCAGCAACAGCGTGAAATTTTCTTGTTTAATGTTGTCTCTTTCCATTTTTCTCACTAATTTAGGGTATTCCCACTCTCTTCTGGCGCCTGACAACACTTCTCCATACTTAGGCAATAGCAAATCATAGTTGTCCCATGTGCCTTTCTCAAAGTCTTCAAAATCGTAGAATTCACGAGGGACGTTAGTGATCCATATGGGGTTGGTAATTTCAAACGTGATCTGTGTTTCCCAGTTTCTTCCGTATTTGTTTTCAAGTTCCTCTCTGTCATAGACCCTGAATGGTGTTTCGGGAATCGCTAAACTGTGATTTCTACCAAGAAAAGACAACTCAAAACTCAAATTGTTTTTTACGCTTTTAATTAGCCCCGAAATCATCTTTTCAACGAGGTTTCTTACTTCTCTTGAACTCGCGTTTCTGATTTCAAAATCTAACTGTGTAAATTCGTAGACATGTAGTCCACTGTTTGCTCTTTCTATTTTTTCAATTCTCACGTTCGGCGAAAACACAAACAGTTTGGGCTGAACAAGAGAACAAGCAACCATTTTGTGAACTATCATACTTTGTGTTGCTCTAACAGTTTTCCCATAAATCTCTACCTCAACACGCTTCTCGATTGATGCTCCAGGATCGGGCCATAAAGGGTCGGTAGATTTAGAAAATATCACGGGTAGCAACCATTCGAACTCGTTTTTTAAAAACTCGTAGGTGAGATATTCTAGGGTAAAAGTCATTATTTTACTGATTATTTGTTTTCTTTGGATTTCGCTTTCGGAGAGCAGCTCTATAGGTTTTGGTATCTCAACTAGTTTATCTTGAGCTATCGCTAAGCTTCTTCCGAACGCTTGAGCTCTCTTCATACAATTGTCTCCAAGTGTTACTGCTGCAAAATTTGATGTGCATTGTTGATTATAAATTTTTTATAAGAAAAATTACAAGTTTTCCAAAAAAAACAAGATTTTTATAGGAAAAAAGTGTAATAATTTCAATATGGAGCCCAAACTTGACGAGAAAGATTTAGCGATTCTCGCCTTATTACAGAGGAATTGCAGATTAACCGCAAGACAGATTGCCAGAAAGGTTAATTCGCCAATAACGACGGTTTTCGCAAAAATGAAGCGTATGGAAAAGTTAGGCGTAATCAAAGAGTATAAGGCAATTCTGGATTCAAAGAAACTTGGTAACGCAACAACAGCTTTTATTCTGGCTTCAGTTTCTTACAGAACCAGAAATAATCAGGAGTTGATTTCACAGAGAGACATAGCAAAAGAAATAATGAAGTTCCCTGAAGTTCAAGAGGTCCACATAATCACTGGAGACTGGGACCTGTTAATAAAACTTAAAGCTGAGGATGTCGATGCAGTTGGAAAATTCATCATTGATAGACTGAGGTTTATTAAAGGTATAGAGAAGACACTTACGTGCATGGTTTTTGAGACTTGTAAGGAGACAACAGAAATACAAATTAGTGCAAGAAAGAAATCAGACAAATCTTACGAAGAGATAGTCAAGAAACTAAAACGCTAAAACAAACATATCCTCGTTCAGTATCTGACGCAAACTCTTCCACCGAGTTCCTCAACAGTTAACCTTAATTTTTCTATGGCCTTTCGCATTCTAGTGTTTACTTCTTTTTGCCAACCTCTTGAACCGTTTGGGACTTCCACCTCAATCACATACGCGTATTTCTTACTCATAAGTTCCGCCCCCGTCTGCCTCGCTATTAAAAAATGCTACTGTAGAGTATTTAATAGATGTGAAGGTAGAGTATGAATTCTACGTATTTGCAAGTCAGATTCAGAATCCATCTTTGCACAAAAGTACACAAATGCATGGAAAACTTAATCGTTCATTGTAAGAAAAACTTAATTCCGTATTTGCCATGTCGATATTGCTGGGAAACACTTGGGCAGACTAGCCGAGTTAAAACTTGCAATGGGAACATCCATATTTCTAGTGGCACTGATATTCGCTATGTTCTTATCCGCAATAATGCTCATTCTCAACTTTCCATTAATCTATGCAGTCATAGGCACGGTGCTGTTCATTTTGTTTGAATACCTTATCGGACCAGCCATCGTCGCAAGCTCAACCCGCCTGCGCTACTTGAAAGAAGGAGAAAATCCGTGGCTTGAATCGACAGTGAAGGAGCTTGCAGATAAAAGCGGAATCCCAATGCCAAAACTGGCTGTAGTGCCAGAAAACACACCTAACGCTTTCGTGTTTGGCAGAACCGCAAAAGGCGCCACGCTAGCAGTCCATGAAGGACTTCTAACAAAACTTAACCAAGAAGAAATCAAAGGCGTTATTGGACACGAGTTAGGACATATAAAGCATAAAGATTACATTGTAATGACAGTTCTTTCGGCAATACCGCTTCTTGCCTATCTCATCGCTAGAGGAACATGGGAAGTAGCTAGGTTTAGCGGTTCATCTTCTAAGAAGAAAGAAGAAGGCAGCATAAAAGCAGCTTTCATCGCAGCCGCAATAGTGTCATACATCGTTTACATAGTTTCGCTTTTGTGCGTGATGCGCCTCAGCAGACTTCGCGAACATTACGCAGACGCCTATTCCGCTTATCTCACGGGTTCGCCTCGAAGCCTACAAAGCGCACTAGCAAAAATCACCTATGGACTATCACTTTCTTCAAAGCCGCCCTCCGGAGCCAGAGCCTTCTACATAGGCGACCCCGCAATGGCTAAAGAAGAAATCCAAATTGTAATGGAGAAAAAGGAAGACTACGATTTGGACAAAGATGGAGTGCTTGACGAAAGAGAATTGGAACTAGCCATGGAAAAGGAAGCCAAATCCGCATGGGCAAGAATAAACACGTGGTTTGCAACCCATCCGCCCACATTCAGGAGAATACTGCTTTTGCGGGAAATAGAAGGAGAAATGCAAAGCGGAAGATTCACAAGCGACCGCATATACACCAAAATATAAGGAGTTAGGATTGAGCAGGCGCTGTTTGACTTGATAAAACGCGTCTGGGAGTTTTCTTTGGATTAATCAAATCCTCCACTATCTTGAACTGTCTTTCGTATATGTGGCAATTTTTGCTGTGAAAGATTAGTTTGCCAGTTTGAATGTTTAAGCTTCCTCTTCCGTTGATTTCTGACACAAGCGCTTCAGCAAACAGTTGAATTCCCGCTATGTTCGCTGGCAAACCGGCATAAGCATCCCATGACCTGAAATAGCAAGTCAAGTGTAGTTGCCCATTAAGTATCTCTGTGTCTATCAAACTCAAGCATGGAGGTTCATGTTTTTCATTTCCAATTTTCTTTTTAATGTCTTCTGGCATTCTTATTACGAGGGTTACTTGTCTGTCGTTCATTTCCTCCAAATATCGTCTAATCGCCTCTTCTACTTGGTCAACTGGTTTTCTAAGCCTAGAGCCGTACGTGTAAGTTTCGTCTTCAATCAATCCCGACCATAAGTATTTTAGCGCGTACCATTGAACGTATTTCATGTCGCATGGAGCCTTATCATCCACTAAAGGTCGGTTTTCTGGATGAAGGATTTCTATACTCACATTAAGCTTCTTAGTAAGAGAGCATTCAGAGCCATACTTAACCTCGAATGTGTCGCCGTTTTTCCATATCTCGGTTAACGTTTTATACCAAGCATCAGGGCAGTCGAATGCTTGAATTTTAACGTGTTTCATTGGTTTTGAAACTCTCCCCAAATAGTTCTCTCTACATGCGCGCGTTTAATCGGTCACTATAGTTTAAAACGTTATTTATTTCCTTTTAACAGTTCTAAATCCTTTTTGATAGGTTGCATTCCGAAGCTTTTAACAATTTAGCGCGGTATTTTGAACTGTTGATGCGATTTAAATGGTTAAGTACAAAGTACGAGTTGTAACAACAAAATATTGGCGTCCCGGAGAAGATTACCTAGAAGAAATAATCCGACATGTTAAAGGGAAGATTGCTGATGGAGATTTTGTTGTTGTTTCGGAAAAGGCGATTTCAACAGCGTCAAATAATATTGTTGATGAAAGCCTTGTCGAGCCAAGCTCAAGTGCCAGATTGATTGCTAAGTTTTGGATGCGTATAGTTTGGGGCTACTTTCTGGGTCTGTTGTGTCGCCTTCGTTGTAGGCTCATCCGGCATCTTCGAAATTATCCCGTGGACAGTGGAAGCCGTCATAAACAGGTTACACTGCAGTACGCGGGGATTTTGCAGACTTTAATGTTTGGCTCTGAAGGCGGCATTGACGGAAGCAATCTACCATATTCGTATGTTAGCTTGCCATTAAATAATGCCGAAGAGATAGCACGAATAATACGCTCGCAAATCTGGTCAAATTTGCATAAGAAAGTGTCAGTGATAATTGTAGACACTGATAAGACCTATTCGTTTATGAATTTTCATTTTACTCCACGCCCAAAACCCATCAAAGGCATTCATTCATTCGGCGGTTTCCTCACGTATGTTGTTGGACGGTTTCTAAAGCTCAAGCGAAGAGCCACGCCAATAGCTGTGGCTGGATGCACATTGACCGCAGAGAATGCTTTGGAAATGGCTGAACACGCTAATCGCGCTAGAGGTTTTGGCGCTGGAAGAACTGTTTGGGACATGGCGGAAAAATTCAAAGCTGGATTAACTGATGTAAGTTGGGAGATGCTTGAGACAGTAAAGCATAAACCCATAGTCATTGTTAGAAGCAAAAGGTGAAAACTGCATGGAGCCAGCAATTAAGCAATTGGACGCTTTCTTTAAACCAAAATCTGTCGCTGTTGTCGGAGCAACAAAAAGAATAAACAAAGCGGGACACGTGATTTTCAAAAATTTCGTTGAAAACAAAAGAAGAGGAGTTTTCGAAGGAGAAGTTTTTCCAGTTAACCCCAACGAGGATTCAATTTTAGGATTCACATGTTATCCAACGTTGACCAAAATTCCCGGCAAACTTGAGCTTGTTGTGATTGTTGTTCCCGCGAATATTGTTCCAAAAATAATGGAAGACGCAGCATCAAAGAAAGTGAAAGTTGCAGTTATCATCAGTTCAGGATTCAGCGAAATCGGAAACCACACGCTCGAAAACAAAATTGTAGCGACCACCAAAAAAGCAGGAATACGTGTTCTAGGACCAAACTGCCTCGGCGTTTATGACACAAGAACAGGCGTGGACATGCTGTTTCTGCCAGAAACAAAAATTCTAACAACTGGAGATGAAGTTGTCGCAACTCCACGACCGTTAAAAGGAGACATAGCAATAGCCACACAGAGCGGCGCCTTCGGCGTTTCAGCGCTTGACTATTTGACTGGACGCCAAATCGGAGTCAGCAAGTTTGTAAGTTTCGGCAACAAATGCGATGTGGACGAGGCTGAAATGCTGCATTATCTTTTGTATGATGACGAAACCAAAGTCATATTATTGTATGTTGAAGACATAAAATCCGGAAGAGAATTCATCAAAGTAGCCCAACGCGTCACAAAGAAAAAGCCAATAGTGGCGCTTAAGGCTGGAAGAACAGAAGCTGGCGCGAGAGCCGCCGCGTCACACACGGGCGCCATGGCTGGTTCAGATAAAATATACGATGCTGTTTTTGCACAAACTGGAATTTTAAGAGCAAAAGACATGGAAGAGTTTTTCGACGCGGGAAAAGCGTTGGCTATGCAGCCGCCAGCTAATGGAGACAATGTAGGAATAATCACAGACGCAGGCGGTCCGGGCATAATGGCTGTTGACGAATGCGAATTGAAAGGATTAACAGTTAAACGTTTTTCCGAAAGCACAATTCAAAAATTTGAGCGCCTTAAGGAAGAAGGGAAACTTCCAAAGTTTGCAACCAACTCAAACCCGGTAGACGTGACGGGTTCTGCAACTTCGGAAATGTTTGAATACGCAACAGAAATTCTCTTTCAAGACCCAGAAATTCATGGCATAATACTTCTTGGCTTGCATCATACACCAGCATTACAGGAAGACTACATTGATAAAGTGGCAAAGGTCGCAAGCAAATACAACAAACCCATAGTTGCATGCGACATTGGAGAGACAGAAATGGCTTTACACACGCGCTTCAGATTTGACAAACTGGGCATTCCCGCTTATTCTTCGCCAGAAGATGCGGCAAGAGCTATTAATGCCCTTGTAAAATATGGACTTTATTTAAAGAAAAATGGATGCTTACAAGACTACGTGAAAAGCTTTCTGAAAAACAAACAGAAAACGTAGCTTTCAAAGCATTACCTTGACTTCGACTACATCGCCGTCTTTAAACTGGAATTTTTCTCTCAAATTTACTGGCGCGATAATTTCTATAACATCTTCTGGATAATTCGCAATTTCGGGAATAACAATTGCACATTTCGTCTTACCCATAAAAAAGGCTGGGAAGCATCTTCCACGACAGAAACCCTTTTCCGGCAAAATCTCTATTGACGCCTTCTTTAGTAGTTTCTTGAAGCCAGCATGGTTACCTATTAGTTTTATATTTAATGTGCCAATGTATGGTGTGAAGCCAAGTTTCTCTTCTATTTGATTTTTCACCCATGGCAAACTGATGAATTTTGAGCCTTCGCTGCTTCCAGAGAAAATCTTGCCTTTAACATTCACTGTTTTCAGTTTTTTTATTGAATAATTCATTTTTGTTCTTTCAGCCAACTTGCGACTTTTCGGAACATGGGGTTAGAGGACATGTCGATGACGGGAACTATTATCTTTTCTTTCGTTTCAATCGTGGATTGATACTTTGGCATCAGTGAATACCCAACAAAAGTCCAGTAGACCCGCTTGTCTTCAATCAACGCTTTTGCGGCTATTTCTGTTGAAGCGGGAAGCGGAAAATAAAGAAACACGACACCATCAGCCCAATAAAGCCCGGCGGGTTTGCCTCCGGCGATGACGGAAATGAATCTTGCTATGTCATCTGGATTTGAGAAGTAATTGCGCTCCATTATGGCTATTTCTTTAAAAGGCTCAAATCTCACTTCTACGTTGCCTTCACTCATCACCACTCACCAAATCCTCAACTATCCATTAATGTCGGGATGTTCCCTTTTAATCTTGCCATGTTTCCAGAAAAAGTTATAGAGTAGGCAGTTCCTAAAGCTTGACCAAACGATAACAAAGGGGAATATGTTTGCCAGAAATTCGAGTAGCACTCGTAGGCGTCGGCAACAGTGCATCCGCACTCATCCAAGGAACCCAATACTACAAAAACGCAAAGGAAGACGAAGCAGTACCGGGATTAATGCATGTGAACTTCGGTGGATATCACGTTAAAGATGTGAAGTTTGTTGCCGCTTTCGAAGTGAACAAAAACAAAATCGGAAAGGACTTAGCTGAAGCCATATTTACCGAACCGAACTGTGTTGCCAAATTTGCAAATGTGCCACATTTGGGCGTTAAGGTTTCACCCGCCCCAATTCTAGACGGCGTAGCCGAGCACATGAAAGAACCGTTTAACATTTACAATGAAAAGGAGACTAAAACAGCCGATATAGTCGAAGTCCTAAGAGACTCCAAAGCAGAGGTTCTTGTTAATTACTTGCCCGTTGGAAGCCGAAACGCCACACGTTTTTACGCTCAAGCGGCTTTAGAGGCAGGATGCGCCTTTGTAAATTGTATACCAGAGTTTATAACTTCAGACCCTGTTTGGAGCAAAAAATTTGAAGAGAAAGGATTGCCAGTTGCTGGAGACGACGTAAAAAGCCAATTAGGCGCAACCATTCTTCATCGTAACTTGGTTAGGCTCTGCGTGGATAGAGGAGTGATTGTTGACGAGACTTACCAGCTTAACCTCGGCGGCGATACAGATTTTCAAAACATGACAGTTGAAGAACGGTTACACACTAAACGCATAAGCAAAACCGAAGCCGTCACAAGCCTCGTCCCCTACGAGTTGCCAACAAGAATAGGTCCTTCCGATTATGTGCCCTTTCTCGGAAACAAGAAAATATGCTACATTTGGCTTAAAGGTAGAAAATTCGGCGACAGACCCTTAACAATAACGGTCAAACTTGAGGTTGAGGATTCACCAAACAGTGCGGGAGTAGTGATAGACGTTATAAGAGCAGCAAAACTCGCATTAGACCGCAAAATCGCCGGTCCACTCATAAGTATGTCCTCATACGCTTTTAAGCATCCGCCGATACAAGTGCCAGACCCCGTAGCCAAAGAATGGGTGGAAGAATACATACAAGGAAAAAGAGAACGCTAACCCTTCCGAACGTTTTTAATCACACGTTTCGCTTAAGTTTAACAGAATTTTCTTAAACAGATAATACTTCAATAACAAAACCCACCCAGCGACAGTTAATTTTAAAGCCTAAAATGTGAAAGAATAACAACTACAAAAGGTGAAAAACATGGTGAAAGTAGACGGATACGAAGTGCCAGAAGGACTGTATTACACAAAAGATTTTGAATGGCTTAAAGTTGAAGGAGACAAGGTTCGCGTGGGCATAACAGACTACGCCCAAAAACAACTTAGAGAAATAGTCTATGCTGAACTGCCAAGCCCCGGCTCAACAACCAAGCAGAATGAACCCTACGGCACTGTGGAGTCTGTGAAAGCCGTTTCCGATTTAGTCGCGCCGATAAGCGGAGAAATCCTTGAAGTAAACGCTGAAGTCCAATCGAAGCCGGAACTATTAAACGAAGACCCCTACGGAAAAGGTTGGCTACTAGTTATTAAACCCTCAAACCTCCAAGCAGAATTAGCTAACATCATGGACTTTAACAAAGCTGTCGAATGGCACAAAAGCTTAGCAAAATAGAAGGAAAAGACAAATGCCGAAACGCATAGTGATAATTGGTGCACACGCCGCAGGTGTCGACGCAGCATCAGCAGCGAGAAAAACCGACCGCACCGCAGAAATCACGCTAATAACCGAAGAAAAACATGCAGGCTACTCACGTTGCGGACTGCCCTTCGTGCTAGCTGGACACATACCAAGCTTCCAAAACCTAATCGTCTTCCCACCATCCTTCTACCAAATGATGAAACTCAACTTGAAAACAGAAACTAAAGTCACAAAAATAAATGCTGGAAACAAAACCGTTGAGACAGTAGACAAGACTGGCAAAACTGAAGCGTTACCCTACGATAGCCTAATCCTAGCAACAGGCGCAAACTCTTTCACACCACCCATAAAAGGCAAAGAAAAACAAGGCATACATTCTCTACGAACGTTGGAAGACGGAGAAAAAATAGAAGAAGCAATTAAAAACGGAGCCAAAACCGCAGTAGTCATGGGAGCAGGCCTAATCGGTCTCGAAGTAGCAGTAGCTCTCCAAGAAAGAGGCTTAAAAGTCACGGTCGTCGAATTGTTGCCTCAGATTCTTCCAATGATGCTTGATGCAGACATGGCAAGCATGATTCAAGAAATGCTCCAAATTAAAGGAATAGACATCTTGACTGGAAAAGGTGTTGAGGAATTTCTTGGGACGGAAAAAGTGACAGGCATAATGGCTGGTGGACAGCAGATTAACGCAGATTTATTCGTAAGCGCGTTTGGCGTGAGAGCCAACACTCAACTTGCAGTCGACGCTGGCGTTGCGTTGGGAGAAACCAAAACGATAAAAACCAACGCGAGAATGGAAACAAATGTCAAAGACATCTATGCAATAGGCGACTGCGCAGAAAGCACTCACATAGTCACACAAAAACCAGCCGTTCAACAACTTGGAACAGTCGCCGTAAGACATGGAAAAGTTGCGGGTATCAACGCTGCTGGTGGTTATGCACTTTTCACCGGCGTTTTAGGCTCAGCTGTGACGAGACTTTATGACACAGAGGCAGGCGTTACTGGATTGACTGAAGCAGCAGCGCAAAGGGCAAGAATCGACGTTGCGACTGGAACAATCACTTCAAAAACAAAAGCAGACTATTACCCTGGTGCAAGACCAATCAAAGTGAAACTTGTCGTTGAGAAAGAATCACAGCGGATAATCGGAGCCCAAATAATCGGTGGAGAAGAAGTAACCCAACGCATAAATGCGATATCCTTCGCGATACAGAAACAGATGACAGTACGCGAATTAGCTAAAGCAGACACTGCGTACGCACCACCAGTATGTGAAACTTGGGAACCGCTGGTTTTGGCTGCTGAAATGGTGCTAATGAAGCTAAAGTAACGCAAAAAATTAATTAGTTGAATGAGAGTAAACCACGAGTAAATTAAAGGTGATTTAAATGACAATAAAAGTCGCAATAAACGGATTCGGAAGAATCGGAAGATTACTTTACAGAGCAGCAATAGAAAGAAACGCCAAAATAGACTTTGTCGCCATAAACGACCTAGCCGATGCAAAAACGCTTGCCCACCTTCTAAAATACGATTCCGTGCATGGAAGATTCAACGCGGATATAAAAACCAAAGACAACAGCATAATAGTCAACGGAAAAGAGCTAAAGGTCCTGTCGCAGAAAGACCCAGCAATGTTGCCTTGGAAAGACTTAGGTGTATATTTAGCCGTCGAATCCACGGGCTTGTTCACAGACAGGGAGGGCGCTGCAAAACACCTTCAAGCCGGAGCAAAAAAAGTACTTATTTCAGCTCCAGCCACAAACCCCGACATAACAATAGTCTTAGGCGTGAACCACGACAAATATGACCACGACAACCACAACATACTTTCCAACGCTTCATGCACCACCAACTGTGTAGCTCCCGTGACAAAAGTTTTACAGGAAAACTTTGGAGTTAAAGCAGGACTCATGACCACCGCACACGCCTACACAAACGACCAAAGAATACAAGACCTTGTGCACAAAGACCTGCGCAGAGCAAGAGCAGGCGCAATAAACATTATACCAACGACCACAGGTGCTGCAAGAGCTGCTGGTGTGGTTCTGCCTGAACTCAAAGGAAGAATAGACGGAATAGCCTTGAGAGTCCCTGTTCCGAACGTTTCAATAGTAGACTTGACAGCAGTTCTAGAAAAGAACGCCACAAAAGAGGAAATTAACGCTGCATTTAAGAAAACTGCTGAAGGACCATTAAAGGGTATACTTGAATACACTGAAGACCCAATAGTTTCAACAGACGTAAACCACAGCACATACTCTGCTGTCTTCGACGCACCCTCAACAATGGTTGTCGGAGGAAACCTCGCTAAAGTGCTCGCATGGTACGATAACGAATGGGGCTTCTCTTGCCGCATGGTCGAGTTAATCGAACTGGTAGGCAAGAAGGCAGGTTTCTAGCACTTTAAAGGCTTAGATTTTTAAACAAACCTCCTTCCTATTTTTCTGTTTAAGAAAGGTGAAGTGAATGGTAAAGTATCTAACCATAGATGACGTAAAAGTGAAAGACAAAGTCGTTCTTGTCAGAGTAGACTTCAACTCGCCAGTAGACCCAAAAAGCCAAAAAGTCTTAGAAGACGTAAGAATCAGAGCTCATGGCGAAACAACCATAAAGGAACTTGCAGAGAAAGGCGCAAAAGTCGTGGTTTTGGCACACCAAGGACGGAAAGGCGACCCAGACTTTATACCACTAAAGCAACACGCGGAAATTCTAGGCAAGATTCTGAGAAAACCAGTTAAGTACGTTGATGATGTTTTCGGCGAAAAAGCAAAAAATGCAATAAAAAATCTCAAAAGCGGCGAAATTCTCGTTTTAGACAACGTTAGAAACTTTGCTGCTGAAACAAAAGAAGGCACACCAGAAGACCATGCCAAAACAGAGCTTGTCAAAAACCTAGCTCCTCTGGCACAGTTGTTTGTGAATGATGCGTTCGCAGCAGCTCATAGAGCACATGTTTCAATTATAGGCTTCACGGCAGTTTTGCCAAGTGTGGCCGGACGCATAATGGAAAGGGAACTGAAATCCTTAAGCAAAGTCCTAGAGAACCCAGAAAAACCATGTGTGTTCATTCTCGGAGGCGCAAAGGCGGATGACTCCTTAGAAATTTCAAAGTATGTGTTGAACAATAAAATCGCTGATTACGTGCTTACTGGTGGAGTTGTCGGTCACGTGTTTCTTGTTGCAAAAGGCGCCAACCTTGGCAAGACAAACATGGAATTCTTAGAAAAGAAAGAACTCATGAGTTTAGTGCCGGGCATAAAAGAACTCATTCAAAAGTATCCGGACAAAATAAAAACTCCCAAAGACCTAGCTGTAGAAGTAAATGGCAAAAGAAAAGAAATTTCCGTAGATGAATTACCCACTGACCAATCAATATTTGACATTGGACCAAAAACGGTAGATGAATACGCTAAGATTATAAGAAAAGCAAACTCAATAGTCATCAGCGGACCAATGGGAGTATACGAAAACAAAGAGTTCGTTTACGGAACAAAGAAAATCTTCGAAGAAATCGCAAATTCGAAAGCGTTTTCTCTCGCTGGAGGCGGACACACAATATCCGCACTACAAGAACTCAAACTGTCAAGCAAAATTTCCTATGTCAGCACTGCAGGCGGAGCCTTGATAGAATTCTTAATGGGTAAAAAACTGCCGGGTGTCGTCGCGTTAGAGAAGGCAGCATCCCGAAAAACTTAACCTTCTCCATTTTTTATGTTCGCGTAATTTTCTCCATCAAATCTACTAGGTGATATTCTCCATGCTCTTGAGAATGCTGAAGCGTCTCGTATAAGTGAAGCGTCTGCTCCGCAGCTTTTCTCCACGTAAAATATTGCAGCACGCGTTTTCTACCGTTTTCTCCCCACTCTTTTGCTCTTTCAGCATCGCATAATACCTGCTTTATACCCCAAGCAATGTCTGCCGCGTTTCCACCGTTCACATGAACGCCATTTTGGTCTGGTCCGGCAGAGACGACTTGTTCTCTGAAGCCGACTACGCCTTGTGCGCCTACGATTATTGGTTTGGCCATCGACATGGCTTCTAGGCTGACTATGCCGAAAGGTTCGTAGGTGGATGGAAAAATGCATACGTCAGAAGCAGCGTAATGCAGTATGCGTTCTTTTTCTGGCACAAACTCAAATTTACAAACAACCTTATCGCTTATTCCAAGTCGCTTTGCGGTTTCAATTATGTCGTTTTGCTGTTCACCCTTGCCTAAAATTACAAGCTTAGTTTTTGGATATTCCTCCAAAACTGTTGGCATCGCTTGAACCAAGTTTCCAACACCTTTCACCCACGTGAGCCTTCCAAGGAAAAGAAGCATTTTTTCGTCAGGTTTTATGCCATATCTACTGCGGATTGCTTCTATTTCTTCAGGTTTGCAATTTCTCGGATTATAACGCTCCGGGTCTACACCGTTCCAGACCACGCTTATTTTTGAGTTTGGCCATCCATGTCTAACCAAGTCTTCTTGCATTGCATGGCTTACCGTGATTATTTTGTCTGCTCTTTGCGCAGTCGCCCATTCAAGATAGGAAACAACTTCAGAGCCTGTTCCGCCTGCTCTCCCCCATTCCGTGCTGTGAACGTGAAATGTTACTGGAACTTTAGTTTCATTTTTTATTATAATACCTGCTATGCTGCTTAGCCAGTCGTGCACACAGACAACATCATAGTTGCACCCTTCTTTTTTCAACATGCTGTTTATGAATTTGGAAGCGCTCAGAATGTTATATATGAATATGTCGTTGAACATGCGGATGTTTGTTCCCCACTTTTTCAAGTCATCAATAACGAACATGGGAAAAACGTTGCTTGCATCTGCGATTAGGGGTCTGTGAACCTCAACGCCTTTTATGATTTCACGAGTCTTCAAGTTTCCAGGGTTAAGTGTGAAAACTGTTACATCATTGCCCATAGAAACAAATTCTCGCGTTATGTATTCGGCGTAAGTGCCTAAGCCACCCACAAGCGCTGGCGGATATTCCCAAACGAAAAACCCAATTCTCATGCGAAAGCACCTCAGATAACATTTTTCACAAGAAATGTTTTAGAGAGAAAATCTAAAGACGGGACGAAACTATTCAAAACAGTCCTTTTTAGAATAGCTTTAGCTTCCTCTTTGGCTCTTCCTCTTTCGGAGGCACTGGTGGTGGCGGAGACACTGGAAACTCTTCTTTCGGCGGTTCTGGTTTAGGCTTTGGCGGTTCAGGTCTTGGCTCTTCTTTCTTTTCGGGTTTAGGTTCTGGCTCTGGCTCTTTCTTCTTCATTGGCTTTGGCTCGCGCTTCTTCTCCGGAGGTTTTTCCTCTTTTTCCTTTGGCTTTTCTGTGGGAGCCCATGTAAAAATGGGTTGAAGACGGAGGCCTTTATGGTCTCCGAGCTTTAGGTATTCCCACTCGTAGAGGTCGATGCGCATCCCCTTCATGCTTTCAACTGCACGTTTTAGCGCGTCTGAGAAGCTAGGCGCAATCAAGATCAATCGTGGTCTTTCTTTATCATCGATTTTGTGTTTGTTATATGTTGCTTTCAAAAATGACTTGAACTTGTCAACGTAATCGAGACTTTGTATTCCTTGCAGTAGCATTATGTCATCTTCGTTGACGCTGAGTTGGATAATAACGAGTTGCCCATTGCTGTCGTGGCACAAAACGTCCAATGTGGTTCTATCATTTATTGGGACATTGCTGCAAATCATGGTCAGATCTTTTTCGATTTGGCTCATTTCTTTGGTTACCATTTGCCCCAGTTCTTGTGGATTATCCACTCTAATTTTTTCTATTGACACGCGGTTTCACCTTTGTTGTAAAGGAAAGAAGGCTCTATAGTGGATAAATAAGTTATGAATTTAGAATTCGAATCAAACCTAAACTTTCACGTTGCATTCCTTCACGCATGTTTAGTACAGCAAATTAGAAATAATATGCAGTTTGATAATGAATACACAGAGGCTAACGCTTTGACTGACATAGTGTTCGTTTTCGAAGTTCATCAACCACACAGGATTAAGAAAAACTTCTTTTGGGAAAACAAACTCTTCAAACGCATAAAAAAGGAAGAACTTTTCGACTATTATTTTGATCATTCAGTGAATAAAGAAGTTTTCCTAAGAGCGTGCAGAAAATGCTATTTTCCCTCTAACCAGATACTGTTAGACCTTATCGACAAATACAAAAGAGAGAGAAAACAAGTCAAAGTTTCATTCAGTATTTCCGGCGTTTTCTTAGAGCAGTGCGAATTGTTCAACAAAGACCTATTAGAATCTTTCAAACAACTTTCGGAAACTGGTTGCGTGGAATTTCTAAGCCAGACATATTACCATTCGCTGGCAAGCCTCTACCCGGAAAGGAATGAATTCATCGAACAGGTAAAGATGCACCAACAAGTTATGAGAGATTTACTGGGTTACACGCCTAAAGTTTTCGAAAACACGGAGCTACTATACAACAATGCAATAGCAAACACTGTTGAAAAATTGGGTTTCAAGGGGATTTTCACGGAAGGCGTAGAAAGAATACTCCATGAAAAATCGCCAAACTATATTTACACGCCAAAAGGCGACCAGAAAATCAAAGTATTATTGCGAAACTACAAGCTAACAGATGACATAGGATTCAGATTCTCAGCAAGATGGTGGAACGAGTGGCCTTTAACCGCAGACAAATATGCAAGCTGGCTGGCAGTAACACCCGGACAATGCATTAACATCTTCCCAGACTACGAGACTTTTGGCGAACACCACTGGCCGGAAACGGGCATACACGAATTTCTAAAGCATTTACCACGGGAGATTTTGAAATGGTGGCATCTGCACATGGCTACACCCTCAGAAGTTGTGGAAAAGTATGAACCTTCTGGAGAAATCGATGTCCCAGAACTCGGCGGAACCGTTTCTTGGGCAGATCTGGAGAGAGACGCAAGCTGTTGGCTTGGAAACACGATGCAGTGGGCTTACTACTCAACTACAAGGAAGTTAGAACCACTTGTAAAGGAAACCGGAGATGAGTGGCTCTTGAAAATATGGAGATATTTCCAAACAAGCGACCACTTGTATTATATGTTCACTGCAGGCGGCGCACCAGGTGAGGTTCACTCTTATTTTAGTCCTTTCGGGTCTCCAATAGACGCTTTTGTTACTGAACAAGCAGCAATATTAGATTTTGAAAACAGAGTAAGACTTGCAGCAGTAGTTGCAGATGAGCCATTTTTGTTTTACGCGGGAGTAGGAGAAGACAAGTTCACCGGAGTAATGGCGTGGAGCCTAAAGGGATTCGGAAAAGCCCTCCAAGAAATTAGCATAAAATCTATAGAATTTCACAATGCTCGTGGAGATTTCGAAAAGTGGGCGGAGAAATCGCTGCATGACAAGACATTAGTAGGGCAGTTAAAGAGAGTTAGACTTTCAAAACTGAAGGGAGAAGCGCTTCGAAAAGCGCTTGTTAAAGTTGCCAATGAAAGATTCAAAGACCTAAGCAAACAAGCACAAATAGCAACTAAATATTTCTGAGATAGAATTGTATGCTTTTATAAAAGAAACAGCACTAAAAAATAGGCTTAAGGCTAACTAAGGTGAAAAATTTGAGAGAGGAATTACCACTTTCCGAGAAAATACTGCAGACATTACATAACCTGTGCGCAACGGCTCCAGACTTGGCAAGGAGAAGCGAAGAGCTAGCGCTGGTCTTGCAAATCGACATAAACGAAGTGGAGAGAACCCTAGACAATTATAAGCTTGAAGGCTTCGCAGAAAGCTTCACGGATAATGAAGGAAAAAAAAGATACTATTTGACGGGACGGGGAATAATAAAAGTCTGTGCACTTTTCACGTAGTGAAAGCAAATGCAAGTCACTATTTTTTCGTGGGAGTATCCGCCGAGAATCGTGGGGCAACTTGCAGACCATGTCCGAGAACTTGCTATGCAACTTGTCAAAAACGATGTGAAAACCTTTGTGGTTACTTACCATGATTATTTGACGGGGCAATATGAGGAACCGGAAGGCGTAAAAGTTTACAGAGTAACGAACCCTGTTCGCACCCATATTGGTGTTCTCACGTGGGTTCTCACTTTAAACCAAGAAGTTGAGAGGGCAGCAGCGAACATTTATTATAATGTGGATAAGCGGCTTGACCTCATTGATGTTCATGATTGGCATTTCATACCAGCTGCTGTTACTCTGAAAAAAGCGCTTGGTGTGCCGTTTGTTTTTTCTGTGGAAAGCCTTGAAGAACATCGTTCTCATGGCGCCAATTCACCCTTTAACATGGCTATCAAGAGCATTGAATGGTTGGGCATGTATGAAGCGGCAAAACTTGTTGTCAAGTCCGAGTGGATGCGAGATGAGGTTTATAGATTATACAAGGTTCCATTAGAAAAAGTAAAAATCATTCCGTCAAAATCCACGCATTGGATGAGAAACATCTTAGAAAATTATAAAAGTGTTTCTGGAGGCACGCTCTCCAAATGACTGATGAATTGACTGTTATGATGCTTACTTGGGAGTTTCCGCCAAGGATTATTGGCGGAATATCACCGCACGTCTATAACTTGTCTCGCAGTCTAGCAAAGAATGACACAAAGGTTTACGTGGTTACCTGTGATTTTCCGGGTGCGCCTCAGCACGAAGTTGTTGATGGTGTAGAAATCTTCCGGATTGATTCTTACAAAAACCCTTCACCGGACTTTGCAACATGGGTTTACTTAATGAATGTAAACATGCAGAAGGAAGCCGCTGCACTCGTCAACAGTTTGGGAGGAAAAGTTGACGTTTTTCACGCTCACGATTGGCTTGTTGCAAACGCAGGAATTGGTTTGAAACATGTTTTCAGAAAGCCACTTTTGGTTACTATGCATTCGACTGAGATTGGAAGACGAAATGGAATTCATTTCGATTATGAAAGGATGATTCACGAGACAGAAGCGTGGCTCACGTATGAGGCGTGGAAAGTAATATGCTGCAGCAACTACATGGTTTCGCATGTTCAATGGGCTTTTGGGCTGCCAACAGACAAGCTGGTTATGATTCCAAACGGAGTTGACGCAGAAGCTTATGCAAAAGTGGAAAATTCGGATTTAAGCAGTTTTAGAAGCAAGTTTGCTTTGCCAGAAGAGAAAATTGTGCTGTTTGTTGGAAGACTTGTTTACGAAAAGGGAGTTCAAGTTCTTGTCAATGCAATTACAAAGGTTCTAGAGAAAGTTAACGCAAAATTTGTGATAGTAGGTAACGGCTACATGAAAGAACAACTTTCAAGCATCATTAAAGGTTTAGGATTATCACATAAAGTGCTCTTCACAGGTTTCGTGGATGACGAAACTTTAAGGAAACTGCAGAAATGCGCAGACGTTTCAGTTGTACCCTCGCTTTTCGAACCCTTCGGGATAGTTGCTCTTGAGGCGATGGCGGCGAAAAGTCCCGTTGTAGTTTCGGATACTGGAGGTTTGTCAGAAATAGTTGAGCATGGCGTTACAGGCGTTAAAGTGTACGTGAATAATCCAGAGTCGCTCGCGTGGGGAATAACGAAAGTGTTACTTGATGAAAATTATGCAAATTTGATAAGAACAAATGCGTACAAGAAAGTTCAAGAAAAATACGATTGGAACAAGATAGCCCAGCAGACAAAAGCCATCTATGAAGCTGTACTAAAAGATTATTCAAAGAGCTCTTGGGCATAAACTTGTTCAGAGTATTTTTGAAGATAGAAAGAGAGGGGAAGTTTAGGCTTAATCTGTTAGGGCACTTTCACATTGTATCCGTTTATTTCGAATACGAAGTAGGCTGTTTGGCTGTAAGGTATTGATGGTAGGAACTTTAGGCCTATGATTTGTGCTGGTGCCAAGTCCACGCGTTTTTCGTCGTCTAACAATAGTTTCCATGTTACATAGCCAAGTTCGCTGTGATAGGCGTATGTTAATGGACACGAATACATTTCTCCGTTGTTATTGACGGCGTAGAGTTTCACCTGGTCTATGTGGCTTGTGAACTCGTCCAACTCTTTCAATTGAAGTTTATAAACACCATTTTCCAAAGCTAAAGTGTTCTGAATCCTATGCTGAACCGTTATGTCGGACTCTGCGTGAATGCCCAATATGCCCTCTTCAATGTATCCTGTGCCGTTCCAGACAAACAATGTCGGACAACCACCGCCCCCACCACTGCTCGGATTTATTATTTTAAATGTTGATTGTGCTTGTTCAACTGTTAGCCAACAATCAGTCTCTGCTGGGATGTCATCTCCAATAATGAACATAACGTGGCGTTCTGTTCCGTCAGTCCACAACATCAGAAAGTAAAGTTCGAATACTATGTGATGACCTTCGTGAGGCGCAGCAAAGTCGTTCGTTACAGCGATATTTACACCACCTTCTGTCGATACCTCGTTACCTATAATATCGAGTCCCCAGTTGTAAATTGTTTTCAGATTGCCGAGAAGAACCCAACCGTCTTCTAGCGTCTGCTTAGTGCGATTTTCTGTATAAGATGCTATGTTTGTCCCCGATAAGGTAGTTGATAATGTAACTATGTATCCGCCTGTGAAAGTCCACTGCAATGTCAATCCATACTGGGAAGTTGAAAGTGGATAGAATCTCTCTACATTAACATAGTTGGTAGAACAACAGTCATCCCTTGCGAAAACAAAGAGCCAAAAAGCATATGGTTGAACATGGATAGGTATACCCAATTGCCACCAGCCTACTTGTTTAACATGGAACGTGACGCCAAAGTCTTCGGAAGCTGTTGGACGGTTGGGGTCGTACGGAACAGCTGGTAAATAGCGAACATAAACATCGCAGATGTTGTCTTCATAGTATTCATATCCATGTGAAACTGCATATACGGACTTAGATGATGTGAACACCGTCATCAGTATCACTATCATCGATAGTGATGTTACAATTTTTTTCATTATTTTCACTCCTCTTTTTTCAGAGGGGAGTCGTTTCTTTTTCCAAATGAGTACTAAGTCAATAATGAACAGAAGCCATGCAATTGCTGTGACTATGTTTATTGTCCAGAGAATCGTATATTCTAAATCTGTTCGATAGAAGCTGGTTTCGTACCTTACTTGAAGGAAGTAGGTTTCATTGTAATAATCTATCGTCATATCGTAGCCCTTTGGAGATTCAACAGCGTTCTTTAACCAGTCATAAGGCGTATCATATTCTTTAATCACCATGCCAGTACGGATGGTATCACATGCAATAACATAGTCAAGAACCCAAACTCTAAAACCATCATCATATGTTACATTTCTATATTCATGTGGAATCCCTTTTGACGGTAACGTTATACGGAACTCGGTAGCTCCTTTTTGTGCTAAGTTGTAGGCGTTCAAGAACATATACGTTGGAATATTGAAGAATTGGTAGTTGTAGGCTATGACCGTGAGACTTAGGAACACTAGCACTACTAAAACACCATTTCTCAATCTCTAACTCCCCTATTTTGTTTTTCATCATTTAAAATATAAGTTTTCCCAATAAACAAAATATCGCTTCAAGTCTGCATTAATCATACGTAGAAAAAGGCTGCGCAGCGGGATACTAAAAAAACTGTTATGGGTATTTTAGTTTGATGGCTTTGTTTTCGCAAGCGTCAACACATTTTAAGCAGTAGATGCATTCTGGGTCGCTGAATTTCTCCCATGGCAAATCCAAAATCTGCACACGCATTGGACAAGCCTCAACGCAGAGGCGGCATTCGCCCTTGGCGCATTTAGTTAAGTCTCTACGCAAACCTAGAAAACTAAACCTGTTTAAAACCGCCATAATCGCTCCATGAGGACAGAAATATTTGCACCAACTCCGTGGAACATAAAAGGCAAAAATGATAACGCTTGACATTATGATTAGTTGCACCCAGAAAAGCAGAGGTAAATTTGCAATGAAAGACCATGCGTCTACCGTTTGACTCGTAAAGGTAGCACTAGCATTCTGAACAAATGCCGGCAAGGTTCCAAACAAAGTTTCCGCAGGACTTAATGCGGTGAACGGTGCTCGCGTAAAAATGCCCAAAGCACTTTCATAGCTTCGCTCAGTTCCAGCAAGTTTTGTAGCTGCGAATGTTCCGCTAATGAACAAGGTGATTAGTAAAATGCCGTATTTCACGTACGTCATAGTTTCATGAGTTCGCGGTGAAATTTCTCGCTTCTTACGGTTAATGAAGCCAACTAAGTCTTGAACGAAACCGAATGGACAAACCCAGCCGCACAAGGATTTGCCAATTAAAATACCCACAATCAAGAAAGAGGCGACAGCAAACCATGGAAAAACAGCATCGTACAATGTAAGCTGTATAGCAGTATACGCGTCGCCTACAGTGGTCGGTTGAAGCCTCCAAGTCCACATGACCGGAAGCAAAAGTGGCAGAGAACCTAAATTGAAAACGATTGCGCTGAAAAATATGAATGACAAGAATTGCACTATTCTTCGTGGCGTGTTATACTTTAGCAAAGTTTGCTTGATTTTGCCCGCCAATTTCTCGCCTCTTTCATGCGAATAATGAAAGTCTCTGTTATTTATTTTCCGATGACTTTAACGTTTTCTACAAGAACCCATGGCGCAACTAACTGCCCAATCTTGCGCTCATTATTAGCCAACATAGAAACATTCTTTAACACTTGGAAGATGTTGCCAGCAATCATGACCCCCTTCGTGGCGTGGGCAATTTTACCGTCTTTTATTTTCCAAGCAGGCGTCGCAACTACAGAGAACTCGCCGCTAGCGGGGTTGCTACTATGAGCGCCTTGCAAAAAGTATATGATGAGACCTTCTTTTACTTCGTTGATGAGTTCTTGCGGCGACTTTTTCCCGGGTAAAATGTGAAAGTTTGTGGCTTCTATGCTTGGCGTTGACAGATATCCAGCTCTTGTGGCGTTTCCAGTGCTTTCTTTTTCTTCTTTCTTGGCAGTGTAATTGTCGTAGATAAAGTTGCGTAAGATGCCTTTCTCTATTATGACTGTCTTTTGTTGAGGAACCCCTTCACCGTCGAACCTCCAGGTTTGAAGCCCACCCTTAAACAAGCCATCATCGTAGATTGTCAAATTTTCTGAGGCGACTTTTTCGCCTATCTTGCCTTTAAATGCGGATTGATTTCTCTGCACGAAATCTGCCTTAACAGCGTTAATCATAGTGAAATAGAGAAGTTGCTGCAGTGCGAACTGTGTAAATATAACATTGGTGCTCTTTGTCTCTATTTTCTTCGCTTTCAAGGCTGAAATTGTTAATCGCGCGGCTTCTTCGCCAACCCCTTCTGGGTTAATATTGTAGCTTCTTTCAGCGTTAAACTCAAAGCACACAGGCGTCACTTCACTCCCTTCCTGAGCAACCGTCGCCAAGCTACATTCAATGACTGTGCCATGGTCGACGCATGCAACACCGTTGGAGTTAGCAACAGCAGAAGACAAATACGAAGCGCCAGCGCCCCCCTCTATTGGAAATACCCGCTTATCCTTTTTCTCTGCTACATCTAGCATTGCAGAAGCAATTTTCACTAAATCTTCGGAATTAAGCTGAGCAACTTTGCTGTCGTAAGTGTTTTCCACAGTTGCAAGAGGCTTTTTGTCTGGAAGACCATGCCAATCCTCGTCGGGTTTGCTTGCTTTTGCAAAACTTATCGCTTTCAGAACAGTCTCCTCAGTTGCTGTTCTGTTTTCTAGCATGTTAGTGTAAGAAAAACCTACAGACTTTTTTATTACAGCTCTAACACCCAAGCCTCTGTCAATTATTCGAGAACTTTTGGCAATCTGCCCACGTTCAATAACAACATTATTAGCGAAACCTTGATACACAAACGCCTCAGCTTCGTCAGCTCCCTTCTTTAAAGCGAAACTAGCTGCATCTTCGGCTAGACTCAGCATTTCTTGTTGCTTAAGCACTGCCACCCACCAAAACCTCCTTTACTCTAATATGAGGCCCACCATCACATACGAAGGCGGTTTGTCCTTTCCCGCATCTTCCGGGCGACAACTCAAAATCTTTTCCTACAACATCCACCTTACGCAAAGTTTCAAGCGTGTTACCACTTATAGAAGCATTACGCACCGGCTCGCCTACTTCTCCTTTTATTATTTCGTATGCTTCTTGAATTCCAACCTGAAAAGTGCCATCCAAATTTGCCTGTCCACCCCTAAAACTTTTAAGATAATAGCCAAACTTTATGCCTTCAATTAATTCTTCGAAAGAGTAGTCCTTGGGCTCCATGAACGTGTTGCGCATCCGTATTATAGGCTCAACTCTAAAATCTTCAGCTCTAGCGTTGCCGGTTGGTTTCATATTCAATTTCTGTGCAGTTTCACGGTTATGCATCAACCCAACCACAACACCGTCTTTCACAAGAAGCGTCTTCTGCGCTGGAACGCCTTCATCATCATACTTAAAAGAGCCAAAAGCACCTTCAACTGTGCCGTCATCATAAAAAGTGACCACGTTAGAAGCTATCTTCTTCCCAAATTTGTCTGACAACACCGAGCCGGACAAGGTTAAATCAGCCTCTGCAAGATGCCCAAAAGCCTCGTGAACAAAAACGCCCACAACATTTGGTCCTAAAACAACGGGGAATGAACCGCCTTTTGGAGATTTAGCTTTTAACTGTTCGACTGCTCGTTTTGCAACTTCTCCGCCGATTTTTTCTGGAGTTTCCACATCAAATATTTCGTAGCCAGATGTGGAGCCTATTTCTTCTCGGCTGACAGTGAAAATTTCTGCTTCTGTTGCTGTGGCGGTTATTCTTGACCACACATACAGTTTGTTTTGTTCAATGTAAGCGCCTTCATTGTTCACGAAATAGTTGGTTCCGGTCAAGTCAAGATAATCTATCGTGCAGCTTTTTACACGTTTATCGTAGCCTAAAATGGCGTTGTTAATTGCTAACGTAGTGTTTATCTTGTCTTCTATCGGGATTTCTGATGGGTCCTTCTGTGGTTTCGCAACAACCTTGTCTTCAATGGCTTTAACTTCGGCGAGTTTTATTGGATTCTTAAGTCTTGAACATGCAGCCTTCGCCATTCTACAAGCATCTGAAACAGCCTCCGTTAAGGCTTCAATGTTTAGGGAACCTACCGACGCAAAACCCCAAGCACCGTTAACCAGTACTCGCAATGCAACACCGCTTTCAATTCCTTGTTTTGCCGCTTCAACACGCCCTTCCTTAAGCGTAAGCATGGTCTTGAAAAGCTTCTGCGCCCGAGCCTCAGCGTACTCAGCCCCAAACTTTTGAGCTGCTAAGTCAACAACTTTAACTAGAATGTCTTTCAAAGATGCTGCCCTTCCAATGTTAGTGTTAGAAGGGGTATTCAGAAACACAATTATATAAATGGTTATGGTTCCTATTTTTGGCTATTAAAAAGCATATGTTATAAATTAAGGCGGTGCAGCAAAATTAGGAAACTGGAAAGTTGCCTATGCTTTTCGCATAAGCAATTTTACTTGGCTGGCAAAATCATATTCTTCTTGGATTCTTTCTAAGTCTAGTCTGCGAAGCAAGCCATAGCTGGAGTAGATGTCATCAAGAATTTTGCGTTCGATAACATAGGCGCCAGACCTAAGGAAATCCTCGAGACCTCTTGCAAAAAGTTCGATTTTTTCAGCTATATCATCTCTTTTAAGAGAGTAATTGTTCTCTAGATGCTTGTAAATTAGAAGCGTAGCTTCCTCACCGAAAACCTGTCTCAATACTCTGTCGATAATCTTCGAAATTTTATCTTCTTTTTTGTTTGTGGGCTGGGTTATGTGTTGCAATGTTGTACCCTCATACAGCATCGTATGTATTACGACTTAATAAGTCTTCCCGTATACTTGCTAAACACATATACAGTTAAAATACGTAAATGAAACGATCACATGAAGTCCGTAAGATTCAATTGTTGAACCCTTTGCAGAACAGGTTTTGCCGTAGAATCCTCCTCAAAAAGCACCAGTCGCCCGTACACACCGTCGTATCCAGGCACTATCTTAATGCGCCCTTCTCTAACTCTAATTATAGCCTCAGCAATCTTTTCATTAACAACATCACATAACGCCTCTTTTGAAGAATCAATCAGCACTGTGTATTCGTCACCAAACTTTTCGACAAGAGAATTGTAGATGCTCCACACTTGCTGAGAGGAAGGAGAATCAACGTTCAACACAGTCATAATAATTTCAGAAAGCGGAAGCAACCGCATAAAACCTACCGCGCCATCGGGTTTAAAGTCTGATTGCCGATCAGCTAACTCTTCAACACGCTGCTCCACGCCTTTTGTAAGTTTTCTACGACAAACAGGACAAATATTACCAAGTTTGATTGCCTCTTGCGGAGAAAGCGCGACATTGCAGTTTCGATGACCTGTCCAATGGTACTTCCCATATGCTGGATCCGTCTCTATAGTAAACTTGAACCGTTCTTTATCTTTAAAACGAAGCGCATCTAAAATCCCATGATAACTTAGCTTTTCTAGTTCGAAGACATTAGCCTCTCGCCCGATGCGCCAAGGCCAAAAGCTATGACTGTCACTATTAGAAACTAACGCGAATCTGTCAAGTTTACTTAAACGCCAATTCATTGGAGGGTCGGATGAAAGCCCAGTTTCTAATGCATAGATGTGTTTTGTCATGTCTTGGTAGCATTCTTCGACGCTGTTGAAGCCGCTGAAGGCGCCGAAGATGCTGAACCATGGAGTCCAAGCGTGGGCTGGAAAAACCATATTTTCGCTTGAAACTTCCATTACTTCTTCTACCAAATGCGGTGCATCCATGTTTAATGTTGGTCTACCGTCCACTGTCAAGTCGCCGTATTTTGATAATCTCTCGTTGATTTGCACAGCAGTGTCTATGTTAGGCGTTAAAATAACATGGTGAACTTTCTTCAACTCACTCTCAAAAAGGAACACTGTGCTTACTTCTGTTGTTATCATGAAATAAATTGGTGACTCAGAATTTTTGGTAATTTTATACAATCCGATATCAGATTCTTGAACTAAGGTTTCCTGCAACTCCTTGAGCCATTTTGGATGTGTAAAATCGCCTGTGCCAATTAATGTTAAACCTTTTATCTTCGCGAAACGGGCGATTTCTTCAACCGACATCTTTTGGCTTGTAGCACGACTGTAACGACTATGAATGTGAAGGTCAGCTATCACTCTCAAGTTTCTTTTCACTGCCCTCAGTCTCTGTCACATATTTTTCTAAACGCTTCTCCCAGTCCACTTTAAACATAATAACGAACACGATTATTAACAAAACTATCGCAAGAACAAACCCAATCAACATTGATATCCAACCGCTTTCCACTCCAAATATGTCCTTGATTACGCCGATTGAAAATCGCCCCGCGTACGCCACAATCAAGTTCATGCAAACTTTACCAATAAACGCTGGAATCAAGGTTTTAACAATGCTGTAACGCATAACGCCTAGAGGAATAAAAAGCAAATCATCAGGCAAAGGCGTCAAAGCAAACACGAAAATTGTGATTGGACCATATTTGTTGAAGACTTTCACGAGAAAAGCCATTTTTTTCTTGTACTTTTCGCTTATGACTTTTCTGCCACCGATGCCAAGCAGATACCCTGAAAACTCACCAATCGCCGCGCCAGTTCCAGCCGCAAGTGCAATCCAAACGGGCTCAAACTGTCCTCCCAACGTGAAAATAATGACAGTGTATGGAATTGGGAAAAAAATAGATAACGCACCAATTAAGCTGATTAAGAAAATTCCAAAATATCCGTATTGGGTTGAAAGACTTGTCATCCATTTGATGATGTCGTCGAACTGCAACTGGAAAGTTTCTCCTTTGAACACTGAATTAGGATAATATGCTTAAAGAGGTTGTTATCACTCAATCAAGCGTCACATTTAAATTGCTGCAAAGTTACAGAAAATTTCTACGCGCTTTTAGGAAAGGATAGAGATTGACAACTAAAAAAGAGCCAGTCTGGATAGCAAGAGAACTTTCAAAATGTAGCGGTTGCCGAAAATGCGAAATTGCATGTTCACTTTTCCACGAAAAACGAATATGGCCAGAAGCTTCACGAGTAAGAGTGTTCATGTTAGTTCCCGGCGCAGAATTTCCACATTTCTGTTCTCAATGCGAAGATTATCCATGCGTAAAAGCTTGCCCAGTAAAAGCGCTATCAATAAGCAAGAAGACAGGCGCAGTTTTGGTGAAAAACAAAGCGTGCATTGCTTGCGGCAAATGTATAGACGCTTGCCCGGGAAGAATCCCACACATGCATCCAACAGAAAAGCATATCGTGATTTGCGATTTGTGCAACGGCGACCCCCAATGTGTAAAAGTGTGCCAGGAAGGAGGGTGGAATGTACTAAAGAAAGTTTCAAGAGGAGACCGCCCATTCAAGCTTTACGCGCGTACGCCAGAAGAAATAACTAGAAACTTAGCCCTCAAAATGTATGGAGAACAAGCGGAGGAATACTTGTGATTCTTGGATATGCCGGCAAATTTCTTGAAGTAAACCTTTCAAGTAGCAAAATTAAAGAAACAAGCTTTGATGATGAAATTCTGAAAGATTACGTTGGCGGCAGAGGTTTAGCTGCCAAAATTCTCTGGGACCGCTTGAGCAACAAATGGGAAAGAGTAGACTCATTAAGTTCAGAAAACATACTCTTGTTTTTAACAGGACCGTTAACTGGATACTTTCCAGGCGGAAGAATTTGCGTTTCAGGCAAATCGCCGCAGAGTAATGGGGTTGTAGGCTCAACTGTTGGCGGAGAGTTCGGCGTTGAGTTAAGATGCGCAGGTTATGATGGTATAATTGTTACTGGCGCGTCAGAAAAGCCTGTTTACTTGTTTGTTAAAGATTCGGATGTTGAAATTAGAGATGCAAGCCACATTTGGGGCAAAGATGCAAAACGAACAGTTACAATCCTAACAAAAGAGTGCAGAGAACTTTTGAAAAAGCGTCACCCATTTTATGGTGAATGGAAAGAACCATCACTGCTCTATATTGGTCCAGCGGGAGAGAACAAAGTGCGAACGGCAGTTGTTGCAGCAAAATGGTCTCACGCAGCGGGTTATGGCGGTTACGGCGCAGTCATGGGTTCAAAAAAGTTAAAGGCAATAGCGGTTAAGGGCACTGGACCTTTACCAGATGTTGCTGACATAAGAAAGGTTAAACGGCTCATTCAAGTTGTAAACAACAATGCTTACGATAATGACCTTTGGAGACAATGGGGAACAGGTTCAGGCGGCTACGAGGTAGGTGCAAAGACAAGCTCCGAACCTGTCAGAAATTGGCAGGACGAGTGGCATGACGAAAAAAGCTTCGGCGTTGACCAATTTGAGAACAGAGTTTGGGTCAAGCAGTATTGGAGTGATTTTGGCTGTCCGACATGCTGTCTAAAAATTGCTGTTGTTAAGAGTGGTAAATCCAAAGGAGCTATAACGGATAATCCAGACTATGAGATGCAAGCCTACTTAGGTCCAAACTTGGGAGTTTTCACGCCAGAAGAAAACGTGTTTCTCTCATCGCTTATTGACGATTTAGGTTTGTGCGGCATCCAAACAGGAAACGTGTTGGGTTTTGCTGCTGAGCTTTTTCAGAGAGGAATATTGACCAAGAAAGATTTGGAGGGTATAGAACTTAAATGGGGCGTTGCTGAAGCCTTTTCGGCGTTAATCAAAAAAATCGCTTTCAGAGAAGGAATAGGCGACTTACTGGCTGAAGGAACCTACCGTGCCGCACTTAAAATTGGAAAAATGAAAAACGTGGACGTGTTGCCTTACGCTGTGCAGTCTAAGGGCATAGGAATAGGCGCCCACGGCATACGCAGCGGCAAAGACTACCCAGAAATCATCTCTTACGCTTGCTCAGTACAAGGTGGAGACCACACATCCACAGCCGGATTGCCACTAGACAGTGGCGGAAGCGAACTAATGGAAATCTTCAATGATTCAGGCGTGTACTGCAACTTCAACAGTTTCGGAATACCACGTAACCTCAGATTCGATTTCTATGAAGCAGTCACAGGTCTGAAGTTAACACGCGAAAAATGGTGCAGTTCCAAAGCATTAAAAATACTGCAGCTGCAGAGGGCTATGCTACTCCTAGGCGGTCCAGACCTGAAATGGAACCCAAAAATTCACGATGATAACCCTTCTAGATTCTATGAACCCTTGCCTTCTGGACCTTACAAAGGAAAAGCCACCGACAAAACCGCCGTTGAAGAATACAAGAACAGGTATTATGAAGCAGTTGGCTGGGACAAAAACGGCATACCAAAAACAGAGGTCCTTCAGAAACTTGGGTTAGAAGAGGTAAACAAGACCTTAGAAAAACTACGTTAACCAAGGTCAATATTTAAATGACCGAACCTTCTTACTATACTCTTAATTCATAATTGGAAGTGAAAACGTTGAGCACCAAATGGTCAAAAAAGTTGAGCGCTCAGTGTAGCATAGACCCAGATGTTTTGGAAACTATGCGGAAAGAACTAAGCTCAAGCTGTTACGGCGACACAGAAATTGCCCAACAAATTATTGAAGAACTTACGACAAGCTGTGGTTTTAACGAGGATGATTTAAGAAAGTTTGTACGAGAAGTAGCAAAGAGCTGCCCCTTGGATGCAAAGAGACTTCATAAGGGAATCATAGAAGCTGAAGGAAAGAAGGAAATGGCTTATCAAGCCATATACAAATCCTCGGTAAGACCACTATAATCTCCGATAAGCCGAAGATGCCTATATTCCAGTTCGACGCTATTTAACATGAAAAGTATCTGTAGTTTAAATTACGGCGTTCAGCCACTTCTCGCAAAAAGATGAACACTTTTTTTCTTATCTATTGTTGTTACTCTGATTATTTGCACCAACAGCGCCTGTTTGAAAAGCAGAAAAATAGCCTTTCGTATATTAGTTCACTCTTTTTCTTTACGTGCTCATTTCGGTAAAATTTGGAATACGCCCATAGCACGGAAGCGAGAACTTTGCAATACCATTCCTTTCAAGCTTAATTCAAATTTCCTCGCGTAAAAGTCTCTTGGCAGTTCTTATATCCATTTTTCCACTTAAACGCAGGGAAAAATCAAAAATAGATAAGAAAAGAGACTAAATTATGTGCAGTTCTTTTCCGATTTTCTCGAATGCGTTTATAGCGAAATCTAAGTCTTCCCGAGTTAACGCAGCGTTCATGATTGTCCGTATGCGGGCTTTGTCTCTTGCAACCATTGGATAGACAATAGGCAAAGCAAAAACGCCTTCCTCAAAGAGCCGCGCACTCAGTTTTTTGGCTACACCACTTTCGCCAACTATAATTGGCGTTATAGGCGTTTGACTGTTACCAATATCAAAGCCAAGATCTTTCATGGCCTTTTTGAAATACCGCGTGTGTTCCCAGAGCCTTTGCACATGCTGTGGTTCTTGCTCCAGAACATCGATGGCAGCTATACAGGCAGCCGCAACTGCAGGCGGATGTGATCCGCTGAGAAGCCAAGTTCGTGATTTGTTATAGGCAAAATTAATCAAGTCTTGCGAGCCGGAAACGTGGCCGCCGACAACACCGAACGCTTTGGAAAAAGTTCCCATTTCTACATGAACCTTGTCGCGGCTAAGCTTGAAATGGGTAACAATGCCTCGTCCACCTTCGCCTAGCACACCTTCTCCGTGAGCATCATCCACGTAAACCATTGCGCCGTGTTCTGCACCCAGCTTTGCAATTCCGTCTAATGGTGCTATGTCACCGTCCATGGAAAAAACGCCATCAGTAATTATCAGTATCCTCCTGTATGGCGGCTGGTGTTTCTCTGCTTCTTCCAGAACCCGTTGCAAGTCTTCCACATCCGAGTGTTTGTAAACCGCCCTCTCGGCGTGCGAAAGCCTAACACCGTCTATTATGCTGCCGTGGTTTAGTTCGTCGCTTATTATCAAGTCGCCTTTGCCAGCCAGTTGAGGAATTAAGCCTGCATTAGCTGCAAAGCCTGTCTGGTAAACAAGCGAAGCTTCTGCACGTTTGAACTTGGCAAGGCGCTTTTCAAGCTCTACATGTATGTCCATTGTCCCTGCAATCGGTCGAACTGAACCAGAGCCGGCACCATGTGTTTGAACAGCTTTTATTGCTGCTTCCTTCAATTTCGGATGATTACTCAATCCGAGATAATTGTTTGAGCAGAACATTAGGACTTTTTTTCCTTCAACAGTACACCAGGGTGTGCTTGGACCTTGCAAAACACGGATTTTCCAGTCAAGCTCATTTCGCACTAACTCTTCATATTCCTCACGTAAGAACGCTGTTGGACTTCGCATTTTCAACACCACTTTCCCCTAAATTGCTAAGGTTCTCTTAACTCTTTCTAGGCTAAAACTCACTTGCTAATCTTCTTGTTAACTTTTCTATCATGTCCTTCGTCATGGAAGCCAAATCGTAGGCGGGTTTCCAGCCCCAATCTTTGCGTGCTGCGCTGTCATCTATTGACATAGGCCAAGAATCCGCAATCTTTTGCCTGAAGTCGGGTTTATACTCTACTTTGAAATCTGGAATGTATTTCCGTATTTCTGCGACTAACTCACCAGCAGAAAAACTTATCGCACCCAAGTTGTAGCTTGTGCGGCACTTAATTTTGGATGGGTCAGCTTCCATGAGGTCAATAGCTGCTTTTAGACAGTCGGGCATATACATCATAGGCAAAACTGTGTCTTCCCTCACAAAACAAGTGTACCGTTTCTTGTTAATCGCTTCGTAAAATATTTCCACAGCATAATCAGTAGTGCCTCCGCCTGGAGGAGTCTCACTGCTTATTATACCCGGATACCGAACACTTCGTACATCCAAACCAAACTTGGCAAAATAATAATTACATAACAATTCACCAGCAACTTTAGTTACGCCGTACATAGTTCTTGGAATCAACACAGTGTTTTGAGGAGTGTTAACGCGTGGGGCTTCTGGACCGAAAACGGCGATGGAGCTTGGCCAGAAAACTTTGGTCACACCTTGTTCTCTTGCAACCTCAAGCATGTTGTAAAGTCCATCCATGTTAACGTGCCAAGCAAGTTGCGGGTTTTCTTCGCCGGTGGCTGAGAGAACTGCGGCTAAATGGTAAATTGTATCAATTTCATATTTTTCGACAATTTTCTTGATACTTTCACGGTCAGAAGTGTCGATAAACTCGAAGGACCCGGATTCCAAAAGTTTGCCACCAGGTTTTCGTTTATGTCCAGCCGCAACAACGTTATCTCCACCATACCTCTTTCGTAGTTCAATTGTTAATTCTGAGCCGATTTGTCCAGTGGCGCCCGTTATGAGAATTCTTTTCATGTTCTTTTTAGACATTTAGCAATACTCCAGTTATTTGAAGAGAAAAGGATGTTAGAATCTGAGAGATATAAGAATTTTCAGAAAAGAAAAATGTACGAATCATAATTTTAATTGTAAAGTATCGAGTTTGCGGAGCAGTTCTTCGATTGGATTTTCAGCGATGTCAACTCGTAAATTTGCTTCCACCTTTTCTGCGCTAATCACAATCAGTGCTGCTGAAATTTCGCCTCTTCTATCTCCGCCACTTTCGCTTCCAGCTTTCAAAGCATTTGCCATTCTCCACGCTAAGCTTCCACTAGAAGTTTCAAATTCCTTAGCCATACTCCTCAAGACTCCTTTTCCCGCAAGCAAATTTCCAATAACAATGTAGTTTTCGCCTATAATCTCTCCATGCCATTTCGGAGCTTTAGCGCCCGTGAAAACCGCTTTTTCTCCTTTAAAATCCATAATCGCAACTTGTCGCAATTCATTTTCAACATCTTCTGCCAAAAGCTTTTCTAGGGCTTCTTTAGGGGTTAAACCCATTGCCAACAGTTCTAAGCCTTTAATGCCGTAAGCCACGTTTGTATAGGCTTGCGTTGCCACAACACCCACTGCTGGTCTTGCGTGGGGAACCCTATCGCCAACCGATTTTACGCCTGTAGCGGTGGCAACCCCCATCAGTTCACGGTTAGGTGAAATAGCAAGAATTGAGAACGTTCCAGTAGGCGGAAACTTCACTTAGACTGGCACTCCTTGTTCATCAAAATAGTTTAAAGCTTGTGAAATAAATCTTGTCACTGACAAGCAATGAAAGTGGGCTTTATTGTTAACCCAATTGCGGGTATGGGAGGCAAGGTTGGACTGAAAGGCACAAATGGCGTTCTAGAAGAAGCGATTACACGAGGCGCAGAACCAGTAGCGCCGGAAAGAGCCATAGAATTTCTGCGGAAACTAAAGGAAAACATGGAAAATAGGCAAATAGAGATTTTGACCTGCCCGGGAATCATGGGCGAAAATGAGGCAGAGCAAGCGAATTTTCCAGTTCAAATTTTACCTATGAACATAGGGAAGGAAACCACCGCAGAAGATACGAAAGCTGCTGTTAAACTTTTGATTAAGGCGGAGGTAGATTTGATAGTTTTTGTTGGCGGAGATGGCACAGCCAAAGACATTTTGGATGTTATGCAAGGCACCACTGAAGTGCCCGTTTTAGGCGTGCCTTCTGGAGTTAAAATGTATAGCGGTGTTTTTGCTGTAAGTCCTCGAGACGCTGCAGACGTGGTTTTAATATTTGCTGATAAGCAAGCGGAAATTGCAGAGTTCGAAATCATTGACGCAGACGAGAAGGCTATCCGAAGCGATACTTTCGCTGTTAAGCTACACGGTTTTCTGAAAGGACCGTTTGTTCCAATGCGAATTCAAGGAAGCAAACAAGTAAGCCCAGAAACGATTGACGAAAAAGAGAACCAGACAGCAATAGCACGTTTCATAATTGAAGAAATGCAACCAAACGCCACATACATACTGGGTCCTGGAACTACAATCAAACGCATAGCCGAATTACTAGGCGTAGCAAAAACGGTGCTGGGTGTAGACATTTACAAGAAAGGCAAAATCGTGTTGGATGTTGATGAGAAGAGAATTCTGGAAGAGGTAAAAGATTGGAGGAATACTTGGATTGTTCTCTCACCTATTGGGCTTCAAGGAATTCTTCTTGGAAGGGGAAATCAGCAGATAAGCCCTAAAATCATTAAGCGTGTTGGAAAGCAACGAATAATTGTTGTAGCAACTAAAAGTAAGCTTCAAAGTATTGAAGGAAACATTTTGCGGGTTGACACAGGAAATACAGAAGTAGATGACATGCTAAAAGGATACGTCAAAGTCATAACAGATTACCGAGAATGGCGATTAATATTAGTTCAGTAACATTTCACGCTCCAAATTTTCGGGTTTTACCAATTAAATTCATCAAGATAGGCATTAAATCAATACCTCTTATTCGGTTTAAGCCGCCTTTTGCGCAGGTTCTCTCGCCAAATTCAGTGACATCGTCACAGCGAATGTATGGTCCAGTTATTGCTATTGGAACGGGGTCGCCTTCATGATTTCGCGTGAGAGAGGATGTTGTGTGATCGGCAGTTACAGCCAAATAAGTCTCGTTCAAATCTACCTTCTCAAGTAAATAGCCTAGCATTTGGTCTATTTTTTCGATTACCGCAATTTTCTGCTTAACGTTTCCATCATGACTAGGAACATCTGGCGCTTTCACGTGCAAAAGCACGAAGTCATTTGTTTTTAACGTTTGAACTGCAGCTTTAGCCTTAGCCATGAAGTCAGTTTGAGGTGTTCCCGTGGCTCCATTAACATCTACCAGTTTCATTCCAGCAACCTTGCAAACGCCTTTAATCAAGGAAACCGCAGACACACATGCTGCATTAACACCATAAACTTCAGATAAAGGCTTAATATTCGGAACAGTGCCAGCGCCTCTACATAAAATTGCATTAGCTGGTAGCAATCCATGTTTTACTCTTTTCTCGTTGATTGGATGCTCCTGCAGTATTTTATGAAATTTTTGTAGGAGATCATTAAGGATTTCGGCTGTTCGCTTCGCTTCTAAACTGTTGTCCAAAGCTTTGATCTCTAGAACTTTTTCTCCAACTTTTTCAGGGTCAGAGTCGCCCACAGCTGTTGATAATTTAGGTCCTCGGAGAAGAAGAGCTGCACGATGCTGAACAGTGTTTTTGAATACGATTTTGACTGATGACCCAGTTGGTTTGATTTTTTGGAGACTTTCAGCAAGTTTGGAAGCATCCTCGTTCGCGATTCTGCCAGCACGTCTGTCCAAGACAACAAATTCATCGTCGACCGTTGCAAAGTTACATCGAAGAGCCACATCGCCCGGCAAAACGTCTATTCCTGAACCAATAGCTTCGAAAGCTCCTCTTCCAGAATAGACCTTCACTGCGTCATAACCAAGCAACGCCAACGTAGCTGTGTCGCTCCCAGGCGGTATGCCCGGTGCAATAACATCCATTATGCCGCAGATTCCAGTCTTTGCAATTTTATCCATCGCCGGTTTGTGCGCTACTTCCAAAGGGGTTTTCCAACTTAACTCTTTCACTGGTCTGTCAGCCATTCCGTCTCCAATAACAAGAATTGCCTTCAATTTTAATTCACGCCATTCCAGTCTGTGCTTGGAATACATTCAAATTTAGATGAGAACGGTTAAAACACTTATGCATCTCGACAAGAAGCACAATCCCAAAGTTAAAAGAAGAAAACGTTTAATAGCTTGATTCAGCATTGTTTTGGAAAGTGGTTAAAATGGGCGATTGTGTTCCACATTGCTAAATTCTCTCGAAACTTAGCCCACATAAGAATCTGTTCTACACTAGAATTATATTCAACCACTAAAGAAAAAGGAGAGAGATGACCATGTCAGACGTAGGCGTTACAGTAAAAAAATCCGAAGATTTCTCAGAATGGTACACCCAAGTCATCGTAAAATCAGGAATGGCAGATTACGCTCCTGTAAAAGGCTGCATGATATTCCGCGAACACTCATACGCTATCTGGGAAAAAATCCAACAAATCTTCGACGAAAAAATAAAGGCAACTGGACATAGAAACGTGTACTTCCCACTATTCATACCAGAAAGTTTTCTCAAAAAAGAGGCAGAGCATTTTGCTGGTTTCACACCGGAAGTTGCATGGGTAACGATGGGTGGAGATACACCTCTAGAAGAAAAACTCGCCCTAAGACCGACATCTGAAACAATAATGTACGCAACATTTGCTAAGTGGATTAGAAGTTGGAGAGACCTACCAATAAAAATCAATCAATGGTGCAACATAATAAGATGGGACACGAAAGGAACCAAACTTTTCCTAAGAACCAGAGAATTCCTATGGCAAGAAGGACACACTGCCCACGCTACAAAAGAAGAAGCCGACCAAGAAGTAATGCAAATCCTAAACGAATACAAAGACGTAATGGAAAACTACCTCGCAATTCCGGTGCTCACAGGAAAGAAATCAGAAAGCGACAAATTTCCAGGCGCCCTTTACACAACAGCCTTAGAAGCAATAATGCCGGACGGAAAAGCCTTACAAATGGGCACGTCGCACCAGCTAGGCCAAAACTTTTCGAAAGTGTTTAAAATCAAATTCCTCGACCAAGACGAAAAAGAGCAGTATGTCTGGCAGACATCATGGGGCTTCTCAACGCGAATGATAGGTGCACTGGTGATGGTACACGGCGACGACAAGGGATTGGTGCTGCCTCCAAGAGTTGCACCGATACAAGTTGCCATAGTGCCAATACCTTACAAGGACGCTAACTCCAAAGAAATCTTAGCAAAAGCACAACAAATTTATGAAAAATTGCAGAAGCAGGACATACAAGTTGTTCTGGACGATAGAGCAGAATACACGCCGGGATGGAAATTCAACGAATGGGAACTTAAAGGCGTGCCAGTAAGAATAGAGATTGGTCCCAGAGACGTGAAACAGAAGCAAGTAACATTAGCCAGAAGAGACACGTTCGAAAAAGTAGCAGTCAAAGAAGAAAAAGTACTCAATGCTGTAGAAGAGTTGTTGGAAAAAATTCAGAAAAATCTCTTTAATAAAGCCCGAAAATTCTTGGAAGAAAATATCACAACAGTGAAAACTTACAGCGAATTCAAGAAAGTGTTGAGGAAAAAGGGCGGATTCATCAGAGCATGCTGGTGCTCAAGTCCAGAATGCGAAGAAAAGATAAAGGAAGAAACAGGCGCAACAATCAGAATCGTGCCCCTGAAAAAAGAGAAAACATTCACAGAATGCATATATTGCGGAGAAAAAGCAAAAGAAGTAGTCTACTTCGCCAGAGCATACTAAACCAGCAATTTTCCTATTTTAATTTCAGTTTTTATTCGTACAATTTTACGCGTTTTCCCAACTGCTTTGCAACATCTTTCAACCCTAACTTGTCTAATGTTGTTTTTGTTGGTATCCCGCGTTCATCCCAACCGCGCTTCTTATAGTATCTCTGCAGCATAACATCGTACTTTGCTCTTTCAAGTTTCGCGCCTTTTAAAGCGCCTTTAGTTAAGGGTTCTTCAAACCACCTTGCTGGTGGAACATCCATCTCTTTGCTCCAGCTTTTGCCATATTCGCGAATCCAGAAGGCACGAGTCAAGTTGAATATGCGGTCAGCAATCAAGTTTAGGTTGTCCCAGTTCATCTCCAGTCCAGTTGCTGCATATAAGAATCTTGGATACCATTCAAGCTCGAAGCCAACTTCAACCCATGGGAGTCTACAGACAGTTAAGGACTCGAACACTCCTCCTCGGATACGTTGAAGCTCAATGACTTTGTCAACTTTTTCTTCACTGTAACTTTCGCGTCCAACTTTAACTTCCCAAGAAATCACCCAGGCATCCTTATGATGGGCTCCAATGGAGCTTGTTGCGTATGACAAAGCCATCGCGGGTGTTGAATGACAATTATAAGCAGAAATTTCCAAGCCTTTAACATGCATAGCCCAGCGTTTTGAGCCTTTACCAATTTCTTCTGCAGCAAAACGGACACCTTCAGCCAGCAATCTGCCTAAACTACGCTTGTAGGCTATATCCTCGATTAGAGCCTTTGTGTCTTTGAATTTACCCCAAGAAATCTTGTCTGTTAACAGTCCCTTTTCGGACGCTTCCATGGCAAAACCAATCACGTTACCCAGTGAAATAGTGTCCAACCCAAACTCGTCTGCAGCCCTATTGAGAGCCGCAACTTGTTTAAGGCTACCCAAACCAATATTTGAACCTAACATGGCAACGTTTTCATAATCAAGCTCAGACTCTTTTTTATCAGAACCCTTAACAACATTCCCGCAAGTCATGTTACACTGTGGACAGCCACGATTAGCAATCTTCAACTTCTCCATCGCAAAACCGCCTATCTCGTCAGCCTCTTCAAAAACGCCTTCGCGGTAATTACATGTTGGGAGAACACTGTTTTCTTGACTCCATTCGATTGTCATCATCGTGCCTTGACGCTTCCAAAAAGCATAGTTCGGCTTAGTCATGACTTCTCTGTAGCCTTCCGCGCCAAGTTCCTTCATTTCCTTAGGTTGAGCTACAGATATTTCGTGCGAACCAATGAAAATGACAGCTTTCAAATTTTTAGAACCCATGACAGCGCCTATTCCAGGTCTTCCACCAGCACGTCCCTCTTGACATACAATGTTTGCAAACTTTACCAGGTTTTCTCCGCCTTGACCGATGCAGAGAATGCCGGCGGTGCGTCCATAAAGTTCTCTCAATTTCTTTTCGGTTTCAAACGAGTTTAAACCCCACAAGTCTTTCGCATCAAGAAATTCCGCTGTTGCGTCTCGAATGAGCAGAACAATTGGTTTGTTAGCTTTGCCTTCAATTATTACAGCATCATAACCAGCCTTACGCATCTGAACCGCAGCAAGAGTCCCAATATTTCCATCTCCGTAACCGCCCGTTAAGGGGCTTTTTGAAGCCACAATAAGCTTGCCACTACTCGGAAGAGACAAACCCGTTAATGGACCAGTCGCAAAAACCAGCACGTTTTCAGGTGACAGAGGGTCAATTCCTGACTTGAGGTTATCCCACAGAATTTTGACGGCAAATCCCCTGCCGCCAAGGAAGTTTTTGGCTAAACTAGCTTCGTAACGGTTAGCAACAGCCTTACCTTTGTTGAGATTTACTTGCAAAAAAGTTCCGGTCCAGCCGAACATGTCTATCTTCTCCACGGATAGTGCTGAGTATCTCCTTGAAAGTAGATAAATTTAACCACTAATAAGGCTAAATAACTAATTTTTCTAGTTCGACGTTTCTATGTTTCAAGCCTAAATCGCTAACTTTGAATTTTCTGTCATCATAAAGCAACGCGTA
This sequence comes from Candidatus Bathyarchaeota archaeon, assembly GCA_023512225.1. Taxonomy (GTDB): domain Archaea; phylum Thermoproteota; class Bathyarchaeia; order Bathyarchaeales; family Bathycorpusculaceae; genus DSLH01. Next base: position 8,500 of record JAIMAA010000002.1, on the reverse strand, counting down.
TTCCTCGCCACTGTATAATGCAGCGACAATTCTGCCTATAGCATCAGCTTTCATTATGCCACTTCCACTTGCGCCGCCTACAACCATCACGCCGTTCTCTTCAAAAACCAGAGGTTGCCCATCAATAGTATTTATCTCATATAAACCAGCAAAAGCTGAAAAAGGCTGACAACCAGAAAACTGAGGAAAATATTTGACTGTAACTTGATATAACCCATATTGGTAGTAGTTCTCTTCTGGCTCAGGATTATCCTCAATTTTGAAAGCTCTTGGAAATTCATCAGCATACGCCAACCAAAATGCTCCTTCTTCAGGATTGGGTCGAATGTAAGCAGAAGGCTTTGGAAAAATTGTGAACGGCAAACACCCTGCATTTGTGAATTCATTTGTAAAAAGCAGTTTTCTAAGAGCCTCGGTATTCGCCTTAACTGAAAAAACTTGCCTTTTCTTAGCCTTAATAAAACAGTCAATTCCAAGCTGGTCTAAAAGTAGAGGAGACCAAGCGCCTGCCGCGACTATTGTTTTTTCAGCTCGTATGAGACCCTTATTGGTCTTTGCGCCCGTAACTATTGCATCTTGCCAGAAATACGGCTCGCCAGGCATGCCCAAAGGTTGGCGTGGCTCCACAATAAGTTCGGTAACTTCGGTGTTGTATTGAATCTTTCCTCCAAGTTTCAAAAACTCAGATTCGTAAAATTTCACGAGAGAATCAACATCTATGAAACCTGCTTTTGGAATGAGTATTCCTTTGTAAACATTTCCTAAACCCATCATTTGCGCTTCTTCGTCACCAGTAAAGTCCGTCTGCATATCAAGTTTTTTAGCCAAATCACTTCCATCATACTCTTTGTACTCAAAGCCCTTGTTAGCTAAATCCTTCAAAACCGGAAGCATTTTCTTGTATCCATTATCGTCAAAAAGCCAAAGATATCCAGCCCAACGCAGTTTCAAATCATAGCCCAAATCATTCTGCGCATACTTATAAAATTCAACAGAAGAATCAGCTAAGGCAAAGTTTGTGCGAGAATAAAAAAGGCAACGGAAAGCCGCCGCACTTTTTGCAGTGCTACCTTGACCAGCAGCACCTAATTTGTCGACAACTAAAACGTTCAATTTAGGATTCTTATTTTTTATGTGATAAGCGGCTGATAAGCCTAAAATTCCAGCCCCCACTACGAGCACATCACACTTTGTCATAATACTCCCCTCTAAATGTGGATTAACTACTAAAAACAGAATAGATTTAAGCTTACTGTTAATTTAACGCAAAACAAGCATTGAAGAGAACGCTTATTTACCTCTAAGAATATGAGATACAACAACATCCATAATTCAGAGGGAAAACGAAAATGCGCATGTCCAACAACACAAAAGCGGTTTCAACCATTATAATTATACTTCTCATGATTCTATCTGCAATATTAGGCGGCATAATCTCTTACATGTTCACAATCCCACAATTCACTGACCTCCCAGAAGGAGCAACTCTAACGATAACGGATGTTTACTTTGATAAATATAATGCAGCATGGTTCAAAGTTGGTGTTTTAAACCCGTCCTATTCTCCTTCCAGTGCGACGATAACAAGAATCACCGTTAGCTTAAAAGGGCAATCTACACTTTATGACGTAATCGAGGCAGAACCCTCAATTCAGGACGGAATAGTCGTTCAAAAAGGGCAACTCATAAATATAATATGTTCTGAGGTGCAAATAGATAGCGAAAATGTGACTTGGGGAAGATTTGCTGGTGACCACGGTGGTGAAACGGTTGTTGTAAGCGTCTTTTCTTCAGATGCTCCAGCAGCAAATAAAGAAAAACAATTACCGCTCGTCAAGCTATACGTCACTCCATATTTCTATCCAAGAATTTCATTCAAGAACTTTAGTTTATCATTAGCTATGGCCGCAGGCTCTGAAATCAACTTGACAGTCAACTGGATTGACATTCCAGGAATAGATGACATTGTATTAAAGTCGCCTACACTTCCATACGAAGTCACAGAAACCTCCGTAAGTTTCAATTTTACTGGTAACTGGCATGGCTTAAAAGGGGCTAGAGTAATGATTGAAACAAATGAAGGATACCGGTTCATAAAAGAACTTGAACTAGAGCAAGTTTATCCGCGAATTGAAAAGGTTACTTTCAACGAGGATTATACGGACCATTTCAACGTAACAATATTTAATCTTGCAGAGACGGACAACTATGTTAATGTTACAATGATCACATGTACTCCAGAAAACGAAACAACTATCACGAATAATTATTTCGTGGGCTTAGAAGCTAATCAGTCGTCTATTTTCAAGTTTGACTGGAACTGGACAGAAACAAGAGGAAAAAAAATTGAAGTGAAAGCTTACATGCTACAGGAAATTGAAATAAACTTTACCACTATAACACCGCCACCAATTATTGTCAAGATTCTCAACGAAAATGAAACTTTCAACTTACAAGACAAAACCCATTTCAACATTACTTTGCAAAACCATGCATCTTCACTTGACGCTATTAACATAACAAAGATAGTGGTTGAAGGAGAAATAATTAATGGCACGAAGGCAAATCCGCAATTACCGTATGGATTATTAAACTCGAGTTCGACGCAGGTATTTTACTGTAATATTTCGGACTGGTCAAGCCGTGCTGGCGGAAATCTAACTTTGACAGTTCGTGTTCTGGCAAATAAATCTGCGGAAGAATATGTATTCAATTTCACTTTTACTCTTCCAGTGGCGGAACTTAACATAACAGAGGTTACTACCGCAGAGTTCGGCGTGGCTAAATATCTGAATATAACTATTGAAAGTTTAAGCTATTCGCTATGGAATCTTACGGTGTCAAAGGTAACGATAATGCTTCAGAACCAAACAGTTCTAGCAGAAGACATAGTGCCAGAAAACCAGACAATCATAAAACCAGGCGAAATCGCCATTCTTTTATGCCAGTTTAATTGGGAAGCTTATCCAGACACGGACGTGGTGATAACGGTTGCCACGAAAGAAGGAGTAGAAGCTACAACAACATTTCGCATCTCATAATTCATCCATAAGCTTTATTTTTGCAGAAAATAGAAGCGTTGATTCTAAAAGGGATGAGGAATTTGACTAACATAAAGGTTACTGAAAGAGTACGCACCATCGAATATGCCATACGTGATGTTATCATTCATGCAAGACAGGTCGCAAAAACTGGTAAGAAAATTTTCTATCTAAACATAGGGGACCCAGTCGCATTCGACTTTGATACGCCACAACATATCAAACAAGCATTGATAAAAGCTGTTGAAGAAGGCGAAAACGCTTATTCAGCTTCTGAAGGCATACCTGAACTTCGAGAAGCCATAAGCCAAAAGGAAAAACGAGTTAATGGTGTTGACATTTCTGCAGAAGATGTTATTGTTACTCAAGGAATTTCTGAAGGCATCCAAATGGTCATGGCTGCGCTTGTTGATGCTGGAGATGAAATTCTTCTTCCAGGACCGACATATCCACCTTACATTTCATACGCTAAGTTTTTTGGCGGAAAACCAGTTACCTACAAAACTGTCGAAGAGGAGCTATGGCAACCGGACATTGATGATTTGAAAAGGAAAGTTTCAAGGAAAACCCGCGCAATTGCAATAATTAACCCCAACAATCCATGCGGTGCACTGTATGATGAAAAAATCGTGAAACAGATATTGAACTTGGCTGGAGAACACGATTTGCCAGTCTTGTCGGATGAAATTTACGACCAGATAATTTATGAGAAAAAGTTTGTCAGCACAGCTCACTTAGCTAAGGATGTTCCAGTAATTGGGCTCAATGGCTTTTCTAAAGCACATTTGATGACTGGTTGGAGACTTGGTTACTTGTATTTTTATGATCAAAAAGATGAGCTGAAAGAGCTAAAGCAGTGTATAGAAAAAGAGGCGCGAATAAGACTTTGTGCAAACACTCCAGTTCAGAAGGCTGGCGTAGTTGCCTTGAATGGACCACAAGATCACGTTAAAAAACTGGTTCAGAAACTTAAGCAAAGAAGGGATTATGCATGGAAACGATTGAATGAGATTGAAGGTTTAAGTTGCGCTAAGCCTGAAGGTGCGTTTTATGTATTTCCAAAAATCCACGCAGTAGGACAAAAATGGAAAACGGACAAAGAATTTGTATTGGAACTGTTGAAGGAAACAGGCGTGCTTTTTGTACATGGTTCCGGGTTTGACCTTGTTTATGGTGCTGGACACGTGAGAGGAGTGTTTCTACCGCCAATTGAAACCCTTGAAGAAGCCTTTAACGAGGTCGAAAGGTTCATGAAAAGAAATAGTTAAGAAACTGAGCTTGCAGCTTTTTTCCGATAATTTTTAGTAGATGGGAATTCCTTCTTTCGGGTCTTGAACCATTTTAGCAAATGCGTCCATTAGTTTTTTAGTGATTAGCCCAGGTACTCCATTGTTTATTGTCCTCTTGTTTATCTCACGGACAGGCACAATCTCTGCGGCAGTTCCCGTGAAGAATACTTCTTCCGCGTTAAACAGTTCGTACGGTGTTATATTCTTCTCTATAACCTCATAGCCCAGTTTTCTGGCAAGCTGCATCACTGCTTCAGCGGTTATTCCTGGTAATGCGCCAGTGTAGCTTGGCGGTGTGAATATTTTCCCTTTTTTAACTATGAATATGTTTTCTGCGACACCCTCGCATATGAAGCCGTTTTTGTCGAGGCATATGGCTTCGTCAACACCGCTTATGTTTGCTTCAATTTTTGCCAGTATACTGTTAAGATAGTTTAGCGACTTTATCTCATGCGTTGTTGCGTCAACAGGGTCTCTTTTAACCCAAGAAAGCATGGCTGTGACGCCTTTTTCTTTTGCTTCACTCTTGTGTAATGCAATCGTGTCAGTTATCACAATTATTGTAGGTTTGGGACATTTCTTTGGGTTGAGCCCCAAATCTCCTACTCCTCTTGTGACTACAAGTCGGATGTAGGAATCTTTTAAGTTGTTTTTTCGCAGAGTTTCCAGAACTATTTTTATCATCTCTTCCTTCGGTACAGGAATCTGTAGCATTATGGTGTGGGCTGAGCGATAAAGCCTGTCAATGTGTTCTTTCAATCTGAAAACCACGCCGTTGTATGCGCGGATTCCTTCAAAAACGCCGTCACCATATAGAAGCCCATGGTCGTAAACAGAAACTTTTGCTTGTGATTTTGGGTAGTATTTCCCGTCTATGTAAACAAGTAGTTCTTTTTCCAATAGCTGTTCCCCCAAAGTGGAGAATCTAATCTATCGAGTTAAGGTTTGATATAGTTTTTGCAAAGATTGGCGATTTTTATTCATCATTAACCGTAGAATTGTGGTCTTTTTGAGAGGTATCTTGGGAGCGGAAGTTGTTTGAAGGGCTTGCCTTGTGTTAACTTTTCAATTTCTTTTATTACTTCTTCAAGTTTCATCTGGCGCATTTTACCAGATTTTCTTTCCCTCACGGGAAGTATGTCAGATTCGATTTCTCTTTGTCCTACAACAATTATGTAGGGAATCCATTCCATCTCAGCTTCGCGGATCCTCTTCTGCAAAGTTAATGCGCGGTCGTCAATATCAACGCGGATACAACGTTTCTCCATTTTTCTTGCGATTTTTTCAACACTTTCTAAGAATTTGTCGGACATGGGTATTATGCGCACTTGTGTTGGCGACAGCCATAATGGAAGCATGGGTGGTTTGCCGTTTTGCTGTATTCTGTAAGCGTTTTCTAGCAGTGCATAAACATCTCTTTCTATTGCGCCGCTTGGGGAGCAATGCAGAATCAAAGGATGCTGTTTTTCACCTTTCTCGTCCACGTAGGTTATGTTGTATCTTTTGGCGTTTTCCACGTCTATTTGGTCTGTTGAGAGGGCTGCAGCTTTGTTTTGATTGTCTACGAAGTTGAAGTCCCATTTGAGTGTGAAATAGAAAAATCGTTCTTTCCACATTTCAACCAGCACTGGTTTACCAAAGATTTTCGCGAGAGAGTTGACGAATGTTTTGTTTTTCTTGTAGAATTCTTCTGTGAAACGTATCGCTGCTTCATAATTTTCTCTCGGTAAACCTATTTCTTCCAAGATTTGTATGCACAACTTGAATCTTGTCACAAATTCTTTTTTGACTTGTTCCAAATCTGTGCAGAAGGCATGGCAGTCGGGCATAGTGAAAGCTCTGAGTCGCCTTAAGCCTACAACTTCCCCGCTTTTTTCTCGCCTGAAACTGTAACGTGTTAACTCATAAACTTTCAGAGGCATATGCTTGTAAGAAAATTGTGCGTCGTGAACCATGAGGAACTGCCCAAAGCATGCTGCGAATCGCAGGAAAAGTTCCTTATCCTCTGATTTTAGTAAATATTGTCTTGCTGGGAAACGGTTTATGTAATCTGCTAAGCTGGGATGCTGAAAATCATACATTACTGGAGTTTCAACTTCCATTGCGCCATACTCGATCATTTTAGCAGTGACAAACTGCTCCAACAGAGACTTTATCAATCGCCCCTTAGGATACCAACGAATGTTTCCAGGGTCGCTTCCAAGTTCGTAGTCAGCTATTTCTAGTCTTTTCATTAAGGGCACATGTGGTGGCATTTGTTGGCTCGCTCTCACTTTTGAAATTTCGTATTTTGCAAATTTCTCTAGGTTTTCGTGTTTTTTGAAATTAAAGTCTTTTACTTGTGTCATTTTTCCATTTGGTTCGAGAATGTACCAAAAAGATTCCAGTTTTTCTTCGGCTTTTACTGCTTCAGAAACTTTTTCTTCTTTTTCCTCTTTTGCTTTGGCAGGCAAGATTACGCGTGATTGCTCGGCGAGTGGGTGCCCTTTTATGGAGATTGTGAATTGTTTGTTCCAGCCGAATGGAGCGCGATGGGTTTCTATGCCTTTTTCTTTTGCGTAGGTCTCCATGGCTTTGACGATTTTCAGAGCTTCTGTGGGTTTTGCCAAGTTGCTGCTCAAGTGGGCGTAGGGGTAAATTATGATGCGATTTACTTTCAGTTTCTCAAGGAAAGCGTAAACTTCGTCGATGGCTTTTTTGGCTACTGTTGTGTTGTCGCCTTCTTCAACAGCCGTGAAAAGCACGACTATTTCTTCAAGGCGAGTTGCTTTTTTTTCGGCTTCTTCTGCCATAGCTATTTCTTTCTGGACTGGCTTATACTCAATGAAGTTTGAATGTAATTGCAGTATCCTCATGAATAGTCTTTCCTCCCACTAAGCGCTATAGCGCCATTTCTCAAGCTGCTTATCCCTCTTGGTCTTCTTCTTATACTCTTTATAATGCTCTTTACATAGGTAAGAACGCTTTTCGCTACCGCCAACCTTTAAACCAGCAGACCTAACTTTCTCGGCTGAGAGTGAACGAACGGCGTCCTTACCACAGCTGGACACGCTGCATTTTACGCCTTTATCAACCCGCCCCAAATTTTAACGCCCCTTTTTATATACTCGCAGTTTTAATGCAATACAATACACGTTATCCTTTAATTTCTTTTTCATAAAGCAAACGCGCTCTCTGATAAATTCGTTCTTTGTCACCGAAAAAAGTCGGACCAGGAGCCTCAACGACAAAAGATGCGATTGCGGAGCCTACGCACGCGCATCGCACATGATTTTCTCCGTTGACATATTCGGCTAGAAAGCCTCCGATGAAGGCATCTCCTGCTCCAGTGGGGTCGACAACTTTTTCTGGTTTACATGCTGGAATGTCGTAAACGTTGTTCTCAATCGATAGTAACGCGCCTTTTGCACCTAAGGTGACGATTACAGTTTCAACGCCATAATCATGAATTACCTTTACTGCTGAGCTGAGGTCTGACTGATTTGTGACCGACATAATCTCGGCTTGAGAGGACTTGTAAATGTTTACGAGTTCTAGTATGCGCTTATCTGCTAATGAACCATGAGTAACGTTTCCGTTTTCGCCAAAAGTCCGCACCAACCCTTGGGGGTCAATTGATAACGCTTCGGCGTGGCGTTTCAGTTTTTCAGCCACTTCATACGTTATTTCGCCAGCTATAGGTGCAAGATGAATGATTTGGGCTTTCAGAGAATTTGGCACGTCATCAGCAGTTATGGCGGGGGCCTTACCGTTAAGCCGCAAGGTACGAGTTAACAAGTCGCTGTCATATTTTAGTTCAAAACGTGTGGTTTGTGCATTTTCAACCTTAACTACGGAGGATAAGTCAACACCTTCTTGTCGAAGCCACCACAAGTAAGCAACTGGAAAATCGTTACCAACTTTTGAAATAACAGATACCCTAGCGTCTAAACGCCTAGCCGCAAAAGAAACATAAGCAACAGAACCGCCTAAAACAACGAAGGGCATGCGCCTGTCTGGCAAGACAATTGAGTCTATGCTGAAATTTCCGACAGAGACTATGTCAAACACTGAATATTCTAGCCTCCAGTTCAGAATACTATGCGCGATGACACTTAAAAGCAACGGAAAACAGCAATGTTGATGAACCTATGATTGAAGTAAAAGGATAGCCTTGGCTAAGTCTCCTCC
>JAIMAA010000193.1 GCA_023512225.1 Candidatus Bathyarchaeota archaeon | reverse complement strand
CATCAAAATAATTTCTAAAAAGGAATAACGCCTTTAGAAAACTAAGAAGTTTTTTATTTTAGTAGCGTAATCTTTTACTTTCTAACCGAAGCGTGAAAATATGTTTAAAAATCAAATCACTCTTTCACCTGACGAGCTTCCAAAAAATTGGTATAATATAATACCAGATCTACCTGAACCTCTTCCACCATACAAAGAACCAGAAACAGGGCCCTCTCGCATGGAGTTTCTAAGCAAAACCATGATTAAAGAATGTCTAGCTCAAGAAATGTCTCGAGAACGTTGGGTTCCCATACCGCAAGAGATAAGGGAGTTGTATATTCAAGCAGGAAGACCGCGTCCGCTTTATAGAGCTTTGAGGCTTGAAAGATTTCTAGGCTTAAAGAAAGCTAGACTCTATTATAAACGTGAAGACTTGTCTCCTACGGGTTCTCATAAGGTTAATACGGCTCTCGCACAAGCTTTTTACGCTGTGAAGGAAGGAAAGAAGATTCTTGTCACTGAAACTGGCGCTGGTCAATGGGGTACTGCGCTCTCTTACGCTGCGAAACTTATGGGACTCAAATGCGTCGTTTTTTGGGTTAAGTCAGTTTACGACTGGAAAGTCGATCGGAGGACACTTATGAAACTTATAGGCGCAACCGTGTATTCTTCGCCAAGTAAACAAACGAAAATTGGAAGACAACTTTTAAGCGAAGACCCGAATAATCCAGGTTCACTGGGCATCGCTGTCTCTGAAGGACTTGAATATACGTCTGAGCATGATGAAAGCGTTTACTGCCTCGGCTCAGTGCTCAATCATGTTCTTCTTCATCAATCAATAATTGGGCTTGAAACGATTAAACAGTTTGAAATTGCTGGAGACGAACCAGACTTAATTGTGGGTTGTCTAGGTGGAGGGTCAAATTTTGGCGGTATCGCTCTCCCTTTTGTGGGCGAGGTCTTACAGGGGAAACGTAAATGCGAGTTTTTAGCCTCGCAATCTATGGCGGCACCTAACCTTGTTAAGGGTGAATATAAATACGACTTTGGAGATGTAGCTGGACACACGCCGCTAATGAAAATGTATACTTTAGGACATAAGACTGCAATGCCACCGATTAAAGCGGACGGACTACGCTATCATGCGGCTGCACCCATCATTAGTTTGCTTCGTAAAGCGGGCTTAATGAAAGCGGTTGCATATCCAGCCGATGAGAAAGCCATATTCGAAGCTGCGCGGATATTTCTGCAGGCAGAGGGTTGGCTAATTGCACCTGAATCAAGCTATGCTGTTAGAGCTGGCATAGATGAAGCATTGAAAAATGAGAAGGCTGGTCAAGAGAAAGTCATATGCATGAATATTAGTG
>JAIMAA010000192.1 GCA_023512225.1 Candidatus Bathyarchaeota archaeon | reverse complement strand
GATATATACGAAGTGGACGCTGAATACGCCTACAACGGAATAGATTTGGCGCAGTATCCTTATTGTGAGGAGAAAGAAGATTATCTCATGTTTTTAGCGCGAATGTCTTACTATAAAGGCGCATTGCAGTTCATCAACGTGTGCAAGAAAACTGGAATGAAAGGCGTCATCTGCGGTTCAGATCAGTACGTTGAGGACTTCAACTTCGTATGGGAAGTAATGCGCAGATGTGACGGGAAGCAGATACAATATTATGGAGAAGTTCCACATCAATTAAAGGTGCATCTCCTTCAGCATGCTAAAGCTCTGGTTTCACCATTACTTCCTGAGTACTATGAGGTGTTTGGGCTCAACCTTGTTGAAAGTTTAGCTTGTGGAACTCCAGTTATATGTACAGATCAAGGAGCGTGCAGGGAGATAGTTGAAGACGAAGTTTCAGGGTTCGTGGTTCCCTTAATAGGAGCAATTCCAGAAGCTCTTGCGCATTTAGATTCTATCAACCCTAAAGACTGTAGAGCGCAAGCTGAGAAGTTTGGTCTACAAGAAATGGCGCATAGATATTCATACCTCATTCGAAAAGTTTTAAATGAAGGCGAATGGTGAATATAGTTAGGTGATTTAGATGAGACAAAGTGAGGCTCTTCGCAAAAGTTCAACTGCTTTAGCCATCTCAGCCGCAGGATATGGCACAGATTGTGACCCTCTTGCTGATGTTGTTAATTATGATGTTATTGAAGTTTTAAAGAAAGTTAGAGCTGGAGCAAGTCAAAGAGATATCGAAGCAGCGGTATCAACACTTGAAAAGTCCCTTGAATATTTAAGGAGATGTCTTGAAGATTTAAGGAGAAGTCCGTATGGCTGAAGAAGCCAGAAGAAAAAGATGCGAGGTTCTTGCGGATATTGATGCAGTTCTTGGAGATCTTGCTGATGAGATGGAATATATTGCAGATAAAGAGAAGGCTAAGTTTCTGAGGGCTATTCAAGAAGTCATTTGGGAACTTAGAGAAATGTGTAGGATAGAGTGAATATGGCTTACGCTTTCGAGCGTGCTAAAAATGAAATCACCTCTAGAATTCATACCGCTGTAGAGCTATATACTTCCGATGCTCAAACAAAAGCAGCAAACAGATGTAGAATAGATGCTGCTGAAATAGCCGCAGCTTCTGGAATCAGTGATAGAATATGGGATCTTATTGAGGTCTGCGATGATGAAGCTAGAAGGTGGATGAAAATGCTGGTTGATGAGTGGGCTAAATAATGGCGGAAGATTACACGTCGATTTACATCGCAGTAGGCGCATTTATAGGTGGAGTTGTCGTTGGGTTGATTCTCGCTTGGATGTTCGGAGGATGTCCAAGCAGAGGATATCACACGATTACACAAGCTTCAATTGAGCCTAATTCTGTGTTTAAGCAAGTTTCTAAAACATACATGCAGAACAC
>JAIMAA010000191.1 GCA_023512225.1 Candidatus Bathyarchaeota archaeon | reverse complement strand
GAGGCCTCCGATACAAAGAGAATCCTTGAGAGGATCATAAGGCATAATGAAGAACTCTTTCTATTCTTAGATCACCCTGAGATAGAACCTACCAACAATCGTGCAGAAAGGCAGCTTAGGCCCAATGTGATTATGAGGAAGATCACTTTTGGCAACAGATCCCCTCATGGAGCAGAGAAGCATCAGATCTTAATGAGCATCATTGAGACAGGGAGGCTTAATGGAGTAGAACCCCTAAGGCTATTTCTTAGCTTAACCTTAGGTGATACCCCCTTCATTGATGAATCAATAAGAATCAGGGGGCCATGATAATTTAATAAGGACCCAACACGATAATCTCTATTTCCTTTGATGGTGATAAAAGAAATAACTACTCCCTTTTTCTGGGGTAGGAAGTTATGATAGGTTTTCCTTGCCCATAGGGGGACAATTGTAGGAAATTAATGAGATCTTAAAAGTAAATTTGGTTTTTTGGAAAAACTTGCCTATTACAGCCATAGCATGTCTCCCTTCTTATGACTCCAGTATTTTCACATCCCGTCTATCAAGTCTTGATGACCGATTTTAGCCGAACGCCTGAAATCAGCGGCGGCTTTTGGCCGTCCGCTGGAGTGATTTGTTAGGCGATTTCTTCTCTATCTGCTCATAAGATAGATGGGGGAGACTTGTTTGTTTACGGGCATGCTCAATCGTCATAGAGACCAAATTGCCAGAAGTATCGAGATCGATGTAAATATTTTCATTTATCTCTTTGGTTTCAGCAACTTTGCGGTCAGAAAACTCAACTAAGGCCGTATCGGTGTCTGAAAAATACTTTATCTTCATTTCATTCCTCCCTTAAATCTCCTATCAAAAAAAGCATTATGAACGGTTTCTCCGTCTGGAAGCAAGATGACGCGGAGAAACTTACCCTCCTCCCTGATCTTTTTCCACTTTCGGATCCTCTTATCCGATTGAACCTCCATAAAGTCCGGATTCTTAATCGTCTCTTCAATCCATTCCATTTTTATTTTATCACGATCAGGTCTTTGCCTGATATATAAAAAGTAGTTGGTAAATTTCACCTTGTATTCTTCTCCCGCCTAACATAAAGCCAACAGGTATCACGATTAGTGGCATTTTTGTTAAGAAAATTGATAGGCTATATTTCTTTATATCCAATTTTTTCTAATTTGCTTCTGGCAGTGTTGAGGATTTCTTGAGATAAAAGTTGATTATAAGGTTCCTGAAGAATTATGGCCTCAACAGTAAGATCAAGCCTTCCAAGTTGCCAAAGTTTGGTAAAACCTTCGTGATAGGTCGGAGCCATCACCAGACCAACCGCTGTTTTAATTGGCCCGCCCCTCTCCAACATTTGCAGGAAACGAGTAGGATTGTATTTGTATCTATTCTTACAAAGAAAAGAAGCCTTTAAAAATTCTTGTTCAAGCTCTTTTTCTATTTCTTTATTCATAAGCCTAATGGCCGAGCTGAGCGGAATTCCGCCGGACGGGAAT
>JAIMAA010000190.1 GCA_023512225.1 Candidatus Bathyarchaeota archaeon | reverse complement strand
AATTGTTTGACAAGGATGTTTATCTTTGTGATTAGGCTATCTGCTGATTCGTAGCCTTCAAGCTGTTTTTTGATGTTTTCTGGTAGGGTTTTGGCTTCTGGCAGTTCTGGGTTATATTGCACACTTATCCCATATTGCAATGCACGTTCCACGATGCGTTCGTAGATGATGTTCCGTTCGCTTTGCTCGTATTCTTCTCTGAAGGCGCTCCAGCGGGCTAAGGCGTTTCTGCATCGGTCTTCTGGCACAAGCGGATAAGCGTAATTCACAGGGTCAGCGTAGTCTTCCTCGTTCTGCGGATAATCTTTCGGCGGAGTTAAATGTCCCTTACCTTCTCGGAATTTTATGCCATACTTCTTTTCTCGCTCTTCCGCAACCTTACGCAGTTTTTCTCTTTCGCTCTCTTCATCTTGCTTCTTCTCCGCTATGTCTCCTTCTTCTCGTGTTGCTGGTTCAAAGTTTCCGCCGTGGTCTTGGCAGTGCTTGCGGGCTTCAGCTTCACTCCATGTTTTGATTGGGTAGCGGTAGGCTTGCTCAACTGAGCCGGCTTCAGGCTTGTCTTTTGGTTTGCCGTAGATGACGCGGTAGGTTTTGCCGTTGTGTTTTCTTTCGCCGCTGCCCACTATGTTTAGTGTTTCTGGGTCTCGTAGGCGGCAGCTGTGCTCGTTTGGGTATGGGTCTGCGTCTTTAAGCGTGTCCACGCCTATTCCGCACAGTGGATAGTTGCATCTTCCTTGCCAGCTTCCAACAGCCACATGATCAATGAGAATGTCTTTCTTAACATAGTCGTAGTGTTGCCCCTTAAACTCGCCAGGCTGCGGAATACAATCGAAGAAGAAGCCTATGCTGACGCTTCTGGCTCTGCCACTTTTAATGTCTTCAAGATATTGTGGGCTACAGCGGTTTTTGAAGAAAATCAGTTCCGCCTTAATCTTGTCTTTTTCAAATCGTGGATTGCGCACGGTTCCACGGATAAGCTGAGGCTTGGAAAGGATTATTTCTGGCGGATGTTCCTCAACAACCCACGCATTCAAGGCAGTGAAAGCAGCCTTCTCAACCTCAGCAGCAGGCTCATAAATGAGCATGCCGTCGTAATCGTAAACGCCTTCGCGAGTAATCACAGCAGGCACAGTAAGCGTTTCCGCGTCTTCCTTGATTTGGAGGCTGTCAGCCTCAACGCTTTTCAAACCATACTTCCGCATAGACAATAGGCTCCTGAAAGGGTTAAGCGGGTTTAGCTGTGTCGATGAGTTTTTGCAGCCAAACCGTGATTGCCGTAGGTCCCACTAAAGCGGTGTAAACGTCAAAGGTTATGCCAGCCAAGTCTAAGCCTAAGGCTGAAAATGCGCCGATGGCGACTGTCCGCAAAAACTTCTTCCAATTGAAAGGCTTGTCCTGCGCCGAGTAGCCGAGGAAAGCATAGATTAAGGCTGCAACAACTCCTAAACCCACATTCAACGGGTTCATGTTCTCACAAGAAATGCTAAAGACAAAAGCGTCTTTTAGGTTCAGCGAACAGACCGCCCATTTCAAAAGTGGTGATGTAAAATATTTTATAGGATTCTTAATGTTAACA
>JAIMAA010000189.1 GCA_023512225.1 Candidatus Bathyarchaeota archaeon | reverse complement strand
TTCTTCGACTCTTTTGACGACTTTTTCAAATATTTCGCTTTTAGGTAGTGGCATCTTTTTCATCCCCTTTGCTTTATATTGCCCATTCTCTTTTATAGATTCTTTCAGCTTCAGCTAATCGTGAAGATAAGTGTCCTTCAACTTCTTTCAGTTCCAATTTTGGAGCATCACGGTTGTAGCGATAGATGAAGTCCAAAACAGCCATGAGTTCTTGTAGTAAGGCATATTCACATTCCTTCATCACAGCGCTTCATCTCAACTTTCGCTTTTCCTTCGAACAGACATTCGAAGTTTTTTCAATACTTCAAACATGCTAATCACTTTTGCTCCTGGACCTCTAGAAGAAAATTAAATATCGCAGTAGGACCTGCTGCGGTAGCATCCAGATACCTTCCTTTTCTGAAATCGCGTATTCCACCCTCTATTTCTCTAAGTGTTTTTTTCAAAGATATGCCGCAAGCGGATTCCGCTTTCGACGCATATTCCTTCGCTTTAAGCAGCGTGGTTTCAAGCTTCTCCCGCTGCTCCACTTTGCTGATCCAATGTAGGGAATCCATTAGAAACACTAGATACTTCCAGCATTCGTCACCCACTATTCTTCGCCTCTAACGTCTTATGTGCGCGATGAAGAATATAATGAATCTTCTGCGCAGTTTTGTTTCTTGTTTACATATAATTCCGCTTGTTCTGCTGCCATCTTTCCACACCTGTATCTTTTTTTGCCTTTGCTTAATACCCCTCCAAGAGTTCCCTTCTTTCCTCTCTTCCCTCGGATCTTCCATCTTCGTAAGCTTTCTTAATTTGAGGAAGATCTTTGCATGCTCTATAAAGTTTTTCCATGTCGGAAATTTTATCTAAGACTAACTCCGGTGCAGTTGTTCCATATTCTTCTACTCTCGCAGCGTATTCATCTTCGCCGAATCCTTTTGCATATCCTAACTCGCGAATGTTGGATTCTAAGAACTCCCATAACGCAGCTAAACACTTATCTGGTGCTTTTTTCAAAGCTTCAGACATCCATCTTTACCTCCATTTTATTTTTTCTCCATCTCCATTATTATTTTTCTTCTTTTTTGACGACGATAAACTTGAGCTTCATTTTTTACAAATGGAACTTCTCTACAAGATAGTCGAACTTCTGCTGCAGCCATCTCTATTGTAGGAGCTAAATTACTTAGTTCTTCTACTTCTTCTGCGTTTAATCTTTTCCAGAGTTCATTAGCTTTTAAAAGCGCATCTTTAACATCAAATGGACCCAAGCAACCGAAAGTTTCTAAGTAATCTGCCGCATCTTCTACTTTTTTTATGATCTTGTTGAATATTTCTTCCTTAGGCTCCCATCTTGACATTTTATCTTCCGCTTCTATTTTTGTATGCATAATGAAGAATATAATGAATCTTCTGCGCAGTTTTCTTTCCCACTCGAGGCACCTGCATCAGCTCCTCAACTGAAGCTGCGCATAATCGCTCAACAGTTTTAAACTTTTTAAGAAGCGCATCTGCGAGGACTGCGCCGACATCTTCAACTCCTTCGATTACGCATCGAACACGCTCGTCGTCTGTGCGCAGCTTAGGCTTAACGCGTAGAGGATAAATCTTCTTCTCCTTCGGAGCTCCAATGTTCTTCATCATTTTCCCAATTACAACTGCGCTCCAATATCGCGAAGGCGTGAATATCA
>JAIMAA010000188.1 GCA_023512225.1 Candidatus Bathyarchaeota archaeon | reverse complement strand
CCAATCGTTCAGAGAAGAATTTAAAGAATTTTGGAACTTGCCGAAAGATTGGAATCTGACTGAAGAGGAGCTAGGAGTTCCGATTTTCGGGGCTAAAATTAAACACTAAAAAACTGATTCGAGAGAGGTGAAAACATGACAACGTACGATCGTAAAACCATTGAAGAGTTGATAGATGGAACGATTGATTTTCACAAATTAAAGCAAATGCTTTCGAATTTTAAGGATGCGGATCGTTTTGAAAAATATATAAGCATACTAAACTTGGTCTGCGCAGCGTTTCATTTAGAAGTGCTCTTCAACAGTTTTGCTATAAAAAATCCGTTACACTGGTGGACATGAGAATAAAGTCTTTGACATTTTTCCATTCCTCTTAACCCCGGCAAGCCAATTTTCGGCGTTATTTCGTTTAAAGAAAACTCTGGATAACATTTAAGGAACCGTTCAATAAGCATTTCATTTTCTTCTACTGTGATGCTGCATGTGGAGTAAATTAGAGTCCCTCCAGCTTTGACATATTCAGCGCAATTGTTCAGCATTTGCCATTGAATATCAGCCATTTTGTCAATTGAACGCTTAGTAATTCGCCACTTAGCAGAGGGCAACTTGCCAAAAGCACCAGTGCTTGTGCAAGGTGGATCCAAAACAACAATATCTGCATCCATAAAGAAAGGCAAGGCGTTACATGCGTCAGCAATCACAGGCTCCGCAACTTTAACACCCATACGATCTACTTCATTTTTCCAGACTTTCATTCTTCGCGTTGAGTAATCCACAGAATAGATACAGCCACGGTTTTGCATCATTTGAGCTAAATAGGTGGTTTTTGCTCCAGGAGCTGCACAAACATCTAAAATTGTCATTCCAGCTTTTGGATTTGCTGCTTCAGCCGCAAAACAGCTTGCTTTGTCTTGAATATAAAATAGACCTTCTCGAAAACTCGATGTTCGTGTTAATGACTGTTTAAAGCTTAAAACTTTTATGCATATTTTAACTTTTCAACCTTTTCAACTTCTATGCCATCACCCGAAAGTTTCGCTAAAATCTCAGTTTCATCAGCTTTAAGCGTGTTCAATCTTATGTATGTTGGCGGCGGCTTCATGTCTGCTTCCAAAACGGTAAGGGCTTCTCTTCTCCCAAATAGCCTAAAACAGTATTTTACGTACCACGTTGGGTGATACGTTAGAAGCCCTATCCTTTCTTCGTCACTTATATTTTTAAAGACCAAGTTGGGTTTTTGAGTTAGCAAAACGCCTAAAACATGCTCAGTTTTTCGCAGAGTCTTCCATCCTAGGATGGAACGGGCTAGTTTAGCTATTTGCTCAGCCTCTTTAATGTCAACATCAGCCCAGTTTTTGGCTATTCGCATTTGGTAAACGTAAAGCCGTAAAAATGCTTGAACTCCTAGACTAAATTCGCTTAGAGATGTTGGTTTAAGCGCGAGATTTATGAAGCTATCTATGAAGTTTTGCCGCCTAACAGTTTCGCAAACAAGCATATGCGCCAACCGCACAGCGTTCGAATCGCTTATACCTAATTGTTTCACTGTTCTCGCTAAAGCTAGACGCTCGCTTAACTTCTGCATTTGCATCCAACTTAAAGTTTCAATTGCAAGCGTCCAAGCTTCCTTAAGCAATTCTATCCACAAATCCATAAACAAATGCGTGAGATGTAAATAAAATTAGAGGCGCCATTTGCAGAAAACTAGAGAGATAGCGCTCGTATTGGCTGTTTCCAAAGCCAAAAACAGACTCTGTAGTATGCGTATCTAAAATAATAGATAAATAGTTGAATACTTTATTAATGAGTGGTGTTTAAA
>JAIMAA010000187.1 GCA_023512225.1 Candidatus Bathyarchaeota archaeon | reverse complement strand
GTCGTAGCCGGTAGCCATTACGATGGCGCCCACTTTTTCCCGGATTATTTCATCCTGCTCGTCGTAGTCAATTGCTCCGGCCGGACAAACTT
This sequence comes from Candidatus Bathyarchaeota archaeon, assembly GCA_023512225.1. GTDB lineage: Archaea > Thermoproteota > Bathyarchaeia > Bathyarchaeales > Bathycorpusculaceae > DSLH01. Next base: position 1,728 of record JAIMAA010000187.1, on the reverse strand, counting down.
TCTTACACACACCGCATTTGCCTTTTGTAAACCAGCGGCAGCTGGACCGGTCGATTACCGGCTTGTTCGGCACCGCCTGGGGAAAGGATACATAGATCGCTTTCCTTTGTCCGAGGCCGAGGTCGTATTCGCTGGGTACTTTTGTAGGGCATTTCTCCCAGCAGGCGCCGCAGCCTGTACACTTGCCGTGGTTTACAGAACGCGCCTTCTGCCTGACGGCAACTTCAAAATTCCCTATATACCCGTTAACTTCCACCACCTCGGCGTAGGTCATCAATTTAATATTAGGGTGCTGCGCCGCAGCAACCATCTTGGGCGTGCTGATTCAGGCCGAACAGTCCAGGGTTGGAAAAGTCTTATCCAACTGTGCCATGTGACCGCCTATACTTTCGGTTTTTTCAAGCACGTAAACTTTAAAGCCCATCTCAGCCAAATCTAAAGCAGCATTCATTCCAGCTATACCGCCGCCTACAACTAAAGCCTTGTTCGTCACCGGAACTTCAAGCGTTTGAAGAGGAGCCAGAAGTCTTGCTTTAGCTAGAGCCATCTTTATTAGGTCTTTTGCTTTTTGTGTGGCTTTTTGTGGTTCGTGCATGTGGACCCAGCTGCATTGGTCTCTTATGTTTGCCATTTCGAATAGGTATTGGTTTAGGCCGGCTTCGCGTATGGTTTCTCTGAAGAGGGGTTCATGGGTGCGTGGAGTGCAAGACGCAACAACCACACGATTAAGCCCATACTCCTTTATTGCTTCTTTTATGGCTGTTAGACCAGCTTCTGAGCATGTGTAAAGATTATGTTCTGCATGAGCTACATAAGGCAATGTTTTTGCATATTCTGTTACTTCGGGAACGTTGACTACGCCACCGATATTCACGCCGCAGTGGCATATAAAAACACCTACACGTGGTTCCGTAATCATTTTTTCCTCACCTCTGCTAGAACTTCAGCTACGCGAACTGCTGTGGCACTAGCTTGTGTTACCGAGTCTGGAATGTCTCCCGTTTTAGGTCCAAGACAGTATCCGCAAGCAAATATTCCAGGGATCGTTGTGTCGACTGGAAGTGTAACTGGGTCGGGGGATTTGAAGAAACCATACTTGTCAGTTTCTATGCCTAGGATTTTCGCTAGTTCTGCTGAGCCATTTTTGGGTATAAGGGCTGGACAAAGCACTATAAGGTCAAAGGTCAGGTTTTTAACAGTTCTTGTCGCTGTATCTTCAAACCATATCGTAAGCTCTTTTGTTTCTGGATTCTCAATTATTGTGCCAGGATTACTTCTTACGAAGTTTATTCCATACTCTGTTTTGGCTCTGTTAACAAATTCTTGAAATCCCCTGCCGAAGGCTCTCATATCTATGTAGAAGATTGTTACTTGCGCGTTTGGAATGTGTTCCTTGACGAGAACTGCGTCTTTTACCGCGTATTTACAGCATATGCTTGAACAGTATGGATTGTTTATCCATTCTCTTCGATCTCTTGAACCTACGCATTGAATGAATGCTATGCTTCTTGGTACTCTGCCATCAGATGGTTTCACAAGTTTTCCTCCGGTAGGACCAGAAGCGCAGAGGAGACGTTCCAGCTCAATTGAGGTTATAACGTCTTTGTAACGTTTGTATCCAAAATGAGGTATCTGGGAAGCGTCAAACAAGTCGAATCCTGTTGCTACAATTATTGCTCCTATGTTGAGTGTTATTTCTTGTGGTTGTTGTTGGTGGTTTATTGCTTG
>JAIMAA010000186.1 GCA_023512225.1 Candidatus Bathyarchaeota archaeon | reverse complement strand
GTGTCTTTAAACTTGTTGCGTTCTTTGATAAAGATTATATATTCCCAGTAGTATTATCTGTTGTAATTGAGGTGACATCTATAATGAAAACCATAATCATAAGATTCTACGAAAAAGGAGAAACACCTAAACGCGCAACCATCACCTACAGCGGAAAGATTCCACCAGCAGAAGTTGAGAAGCTTCAAAACTGGGGCTGCGACAAAGAAGACCTGCTCCATAAAGCTAAGGCGCTTTTAACAATTAACGTTATTCCAAGTTCTTAAATTAGACGATCTTAACTTCGAAAGCTATGTAGTGGAGAGTGCAGACGCCAGGAGCGTATACTTCAAAGCCAGTGGATGTAACATTTCTTATTTTAGCTGGGAGAAATATTCTTCCTTTTTCTTGGCCGAGCATGTCCCATAGTTTTTTTATGGCTTCTTCTGTTGCTTTTTCCGCGTCTGCAATGGCTGAGTTAGTAGCAGAGGTTAAGTTGTTGATTGCTTCTTGAATGCTGTCTCTGAATTGATATAGCTTAGCAACTGTGTCTTGCAATGATGTGTTTAATGGAGTTAAAACTTTTTCATTCAGCTCATCTGCCCATCTTGGTCTGAAGAATATGTTCCATAAAGCGTACTCGTAGTGTCCAATAGCCCAAGCTATTGCGTCTCGCATCCAATTGAAGACGCTCCAATCTCCAAAGAATTGTCTAATTAAATTAACGAAGTCGTCTGCTGTTGGTATGTAAAGGTGAAAATAAGGAACGTTGATTACAATTAGAGGAAGAGTTATCGCGGGTATTCTGAATTTCGGGAAGACTGGAGGAGTGATCCATCCTTCTAATTCTCCTTCTAGCACAGCCACAACTGCTGGTTTAGATTTGAATGGAGCTACGAAGCTGATTTTATGCCAGCCTTTAGAGCGAACAGATATAACTTCAGCTTCATATGGGAATCTTGGTATAATTACTTTAATTAGGTCTTCTATTGTCCTTATTTGTTCAAGAGCCATATGCTCACTATCCTATTTAGGCGCAAAGAATAGCTGATAAGCGGCGAAGCCCACTCCAGCTATGGCGACAACTACTCCTGCAATTATGCCTCCTTCTAACACTATTTGTGCAGGCCAACCCCTCCACGTGAAGATGTCTTTTCCATGATTCTTTCCCGCAATTGTCATATCAGAAAGGTCAACTCTTCCATCTCCATTCAAGTCTGCATCGGGATTCCAATTGGTACTTCCAGGTCGACTGCCATAAGCTGCTGATATTAATTCTACATCTTCAGAATCTATGTAGCCGTCTCTGTTGACGTCTCCCATTCTGCGAAATTCTTCTCTTTTGTCTGCGGGAATTAGAGGAAGAAGCCAAGTTCCCATGTTTTATCCCAAACATACTCTACTCTTTCCTCTATATAATTGTACACTTTAGACTGAAAAGTTAGACGAAAATTGTTCTATTCTCCGAATAGAAGTTTAAGAGCCATGTAGAAGCCCCATATGCCGCCAACAACTACTCCAGTTCCGCCAAGCAAAGTTATGAAGTCGATGATTTTATCTTTCATGGTTTCCACGGTGGACATGCTTTTCACCCCCAGTAAGAAGTTCAACTTTTCAGCGTTTTTAAAGGTTCCTAACGTAGAAGGAGTTATAAAAGCTTTTATGAGAGAAATTATGCTGTCTAATGGATGGCAGAGAGAATATACGCCGCTATGGCAGAAGAAACTACAGCTACAACTATGGGAACAACCACTGCTTTCAGCACTTCAACGGTGGAGGATCTCTCTTTCTTAAGATCCGCTACGTCTTTAACTAAGCCGCCTCTCATGTCTTCTCCTACTAATGCTA
>JAIMAA010000185.1 GCA_023512225.1 Candidatus Bathyarchaeota archaeon | reverse complement strand
TTTTGGACTATTTTTCAATTTTGTATCTACTAGTTACTTTGGTTACTTGTCCATTTTCTATTGCATAGACTTCTTTCAAATCTTTTTTCCAATCTCTTTCATACATGTATGGATCATTTATTCTTGCTTCTGTCGGGTCTATATGAATCCACCGTTTGTGTGCATAGATCTCTGTCCACACATGATCTGACATGTCAACAACTAAACGTGCACTATAACCATAAGCTAAGCAAAGCGCCGTGTAAAGTATAGCGAATTCTCCGCATCTCCCTCTTCCATACTCAATTATTTTCAATGGATTTTCATTCCTCTTAATGTTTCCTTTATCAAACTGTAAAACCATGTGTACTAGATCTACAAGTTCTTCTAATGTATAGAGTTGTTTTGGAAAACGTTGTCTGAGCTTTCGCAATAGCTTAGGCTTCGCAATTTCTATACTTATCGTTCTATATTTTTCTAACACTTTTTCGTTTGATTTTTTCATGTTGGATCCTTCGTCGGCTAAGTGGTTATTCTGGTAAGGGAAAGGTTTATTACATATTACGATACAAGATATATTCTTGAGAACAACATAAGTCCCTAACTGAACCTAACTCGCAAGAAAGTGAGAAAATGATAGGCACAGCAATATTCCTAAGCTTCTTCCTACTCTTCACATTAGCCTCACTGGCTGTTCCAATCCCATTATTTCCAGGGAATGTAATTGTCACACTTCTCTCAACCCAAAACAACCAGTATATTTTATTACTTAACGCATTAGCAAATGGACTTACATATGGATTCATTATATGGCTAATATTCTATATAGGAAACAAAAAACTCTCTAAACGATAAAACATGCAAACCCAATAATTCACTAGACAGCTTCAATGTCTTCCTCTGCAGCTAGAAAACCCACTATACGAATTCTGCTTTGACATTTATTACATTGAATAGTTAACTCTTCTAGTTTTTCTATCGAGTCATCCCTATACTTTGTCTCAACAATGGTGTAGGTTGTCTCTGTTTCATCTTCTGGCGATATAACTGCGCCACATCGAGGGCAAGGAAAGTCGCCATCTCCCTCAATTTTCGTGAGGTCAATCACATATATGGAAGCCTTTTTCATCAGATTTTCTCCAAATTGTTATTTGTTTTCGTATAAATTTCTGATTATTATAACTTTTATGAATTCTGAATTCAGTTTCTCTATATCAGCTTTTGCCAAAACTTCTTCTCCCAATAGAATACTATCTCATACGCAAAAAATAAAAGGGAAAAATAGAAGGCTCTACCCCTTTACAACAGCTATAGGCAGAAGTCTAGCAACTTTTGTTGCTATTCCAACTTTGTCGCTTACCTCAGCTACCTTATCCACATCTTTATAGGCTGGATCCGCTTCTTCAGCAAGCACAACCTGACTTGCCGCCCTCACGACTATGCCATGTTGCTCCAACGATTTCCTCACATCTTCACCCCAAAACCGTTTCTTTGCTGCTGCACGGCTAAGCATGCGTCCAGCACCATGAGCTGTTGAGCCGAAAGACACTTCCATAGCTTTGGGTGTACCTACAAGTAACCATGAACTTGTTCCCATACTTCCCGGAATGATTACTGGTTGCCCCACATCTCTATAATCGCTTGGGATTTCAGAGTGCCCAGGAGGAAATGCTCTTGTTGCGCCTTTTCTATGGAGCCAAACTTTTTTTCGTTCACCGTTGGTCTCATGTTCCTCTATTTTCGCTATATTGTGCGCAACATCGTAAATTAGGTTTAACCCAAGCTTATCTGCGGGCGTTTTGAAAACTTTCTCAAAGCTTTGACGCACCCAATGTGTTATAGCTTGGCGATTTGAAAATGCATAATTAACTGCGCACGCCATAGCTTGAAAGTAATCTTCTGCTTCCTTACTATTTCCTGGTGCACATGCTAACTCTCTGTCTGGCAACTCTATTTTATACTTATGAACAGCGCGTTCCATAACTCGTAGATAATCTGAACATATTTGATGTCCATACCCTCTTGAAC
>JAIMAA010000184.1 GCA_023512225.1 Candidatus Bathyarchaeota archaeon | reverse complement strand
ACAGCTTCTCCAACGTTATGGGGTTGTTTGGTGGCTGTTCTTTAAGCGAAGCCATTATGGTTTCTGCTTGAATAGCCACGTAGTCGCTTGTTATGACTTGTCCTGTTTGTTGGCTGTATCGGGTGTATTTTTGGATTATTCTGCTACGTTTAGCCCACGTTATTTCTTGAAAAACGTATTTTCCAGAATATTCCCTTCCAAAGCGCTCGTCTACTTCAACGGTTTCTTTTCGCATTTTGAATCATCTCCATAATGGCAATTCGATTTTTGATTGCCGTGTTAATGTCTTCAAGCACGATTTCTTGCATCCACTTAGGCATCTTCAGAATCCGCTTTCCAAGTTTTTCCCACATGCACATCCACTTTTTACGCAGCTCAGCCTCAGCACCGAAATTCTCAAGAACACTAACTTCAACAGCCATTTTAATCGCCTCAGCTTATCCAAACATCTCTGGCAGCAAACTTCGCCTTTAGGCTGACAAGGTCCTCAATCTTTGTTGGTGTGCTGACATCTTCCCACTTGCAATATTTGAAAAGGGCACTGTAGTTTCCGCCAAGCCCAAATTTTAGGCTAAACTCAGCATCGTTTATGACATCTTCAAACTCGCTTTTGTCCTCAAACTCAAAGGTTAATTCTCCACTTAGGTTTCGGTGGCGGGCTGGTAGATACTTTAGCAAGTGGCCGTCTGCGCTTCGGATTACTGGCACTGGTTTAAGGTTGTTTTCAATTGTAAACTTCCAGTCTGTAACCCTATTCAAGTAGCCCAAGCCTGAGCCGTCTGCTAATCCACGCATAACATAGCTTTCGTTATAGGGAACGGCTCCAGCATAATCGCCATACGTGGCTCCAGTGATTTTAGAAGTGCCTACCTCAACATTTTGGCCAATCAGCTCTACAGTGGACTTTATAACGTCTTCAATGTGGCATTCCACGTCAAGCTTGTCGATTCTGCAGCCCTTGTAGAGGAAGCTGATAATGTCCGTTGGCGAAGCGAACAAGCCCTTATAGTATAGCACTTGAACGCTTAGACTGTTCAAGGTTTGCACGTGCTGAATGAAGCTTGTGGGTGATTCGCTGCTCAAAGCGTTAGGAATTTTAAGGATAACTTTTCGCAGCCCTTTGCTTAGGCTTTGAAGGTCTCTGCTGCCTACGCCTCTGACTTTGACAAGTCCAGGGTCAAGGCTTGGCTCTACGCCTTGCGTGTTGATGCCGAGCATAGCCGGGTTTGCCGGAGTCTGTCCATAGACGCTTTCAGCTACGAAATAGACGCGGCATTCATGCGCTCCGTATGTTTCAACCATTTTCTTTTCTCACACTCCATTTTAGAATACACTTCCAATGTCCTCAAAGGACCATGATTTTAGAGTGAACTCTGTGCGGAAGATGAAGGGTTTAACGTCAACACGGTCTGCGTCGCGATAAGAAACAATGTCCAGATAGGTGATTCCGTTCACGGTTACTGTGCAACATGCATAATCGCAATAGAGAATGGCTGGTGTTGCGCCGTCGCTTGGGTTTGTGGTTCTTGCCAGAAGCCAAACATAACCAGAATCATCGATGTAATCTGTTAAGCCTGAAGTGAGCGTTATGCTGATTGTTTCGTCTGCTCCGCCAGTTCCTTGCTGAGCGTTTTGCCAAGCTTGAGCCAAATGATTCCAAACCTTGATGGTAGCGCCATTTCCTGCTGGAGCTGTGCCATAGCCCTCAAAAGCCAAAACAATTTTCTTTACAGCCTTTTCTCGAGAATCAACTTTGAAGCGGAAAAGCATTAAGGCATATTCTCCGTTGACATCGTGGCTTTTCGAATAGCAGTTGTCGTCGCTATACCAGATTTTCTCGTATTCCACATTTGCTAATTCAGTCCAGCTTGCATGTTGAGGAATAAGCTCCTCCGCTGAGCCTGCATGATAAGCCTTGTGCGTTCCTGTTGCTTGTCCAACGCCAGCAAAATAGTAGAGCGTCTCGTTTGGTTTGTTGCGGTTCTGCCTTACAATGCGGTTGACTTCTTCAACCATTTTTTGGCGTGTAAGCATGTCTTGACTCCAAACATTGACACGTAAACTGCCAACACGTCTACGAAGCCTTCCGCTCATCTCAATCTTTGTGTCTCTGCTCTCCGCAAGCCCAACAGTTGATTGTGCCGAATTTGCCGCATGAGAAACTGTGGAAACAATTTTAAGAATGTGTGGGTTTGTAACGGTATTGC
>JAIMAA010000018.1 GCA_023512225.1 Candidatus Bathyarchaeota archaeon | reverse complement strand
GTAAACGCCTTCTGAAAGTTTGGTTATGTTTCGCCAATTCATGTTGTGTTTCCTCAATTTAATATTACAATTGTAATAAAGTATATTTATGCCTTTCTACACAATACTACCCGGAGACAACATAAATGTCGCTTCCCTGTGAAGTTGCAGTAAAATGCCTATTACCTCCAGTCCGAGCCATGATAGCCAAAACGCTCACAACAAGGTATAACCTAACACAAACAGAAGCAGCTAAACGCTTAGGAATAAGCCAACCCGCCATAAGCCTATACGAAAGAAAAATGCGCGGCAAAGCCATAAACCTAGAAAACGACCCAGAAATAACGAAACTAATAGAGAACCTTGCTGATGCGTTAGCTAAAGGCGATTTACCACGTAAAAGCTTCATTCAAGCATTCTGCGAAATCTGCAAAACAATACGTTCTAAAGGCTTGCTGTGTCAAATGCACAAAACCTTTGACCCCGCAATCGATGTCGAAAAATGTGAACTATGTCTGCTCACAAACGCATTAAAGTGCACGTAAATGTTTGAAGAGTATCTGATAACTTTCAGAGAAACCCTTGAAGCGGTGCTAATAGCTGCAATAATATTATCTCGTCGACAAGAAACGAAGAAGATATAAATGAAGTATTCAAGGGAAAGACAAGCCGAAAAACAAGCTACCAACACAGAGTAAATTATGGTGACCCAACCAAAACCTAATCATCTTATGATAACCCTTTATAGTGTCGACGCTAATTCAAAGAATGGTGAATCGGTAGCATGGGATATTTGGCTGTCTGGAAAGTTCTAGAAGAAATGACTACAGAATTTCGAAAAAAAGGCATAACAGTTCCGACAGAAGTCATGGATAACCTGAAATCTGCTAGAACAATGATTAAAATTTTAAAGGCAGACCCGTACCGTGGAGAAACCATGCAGAAAATTGAAGAGTATCTTGGTAATGTTGAATCTTACCTTATCTCTGAAGGCCAAAAAAAGTTTGGTGTCGAATACGTGGATGAATGGCTTAAACGATTAGACGAAGCCAGCGTGCGAATGCCCGATGTGGAGGAAGAAGAAACAAGGTTTATTCCAGGTTTGCCAAGAGAACAAAAGTGGATTCGAGTTAAATCTTCAACCGAGTTGCCCATTGAAAAATTAAAATTATTGGCTCAAGAATCAAATCTATTCTGTAAACTTCAAAATGATGGTTACTTGCTTGTGTATGGCGAAGACGAACACCTAAAAGAATTTGTCAAGAAAATGGCTACAAAGTATGGAGTTAAAGCTGAAAAATAGCGTTTAAAACGTACATAACCGTTAAAGCATTGAAATGTAATCTTTTTATAGAAAAATCTTACAGAAGTCTCTATAATAAGATAGCTCTATCTTCCCGTGAGGGTGAGGGCGCAAACTAAATGCCCTACATTAAAAAAATCGAAGTTAAAGGCTTCAAATCATTCGGTCCGCAAACCGTTAAAGTAACTCTAGATAGAGGCTTCACGGCAATTACTGGACCGAACGGAAGCGGAAAAACAAATATTGTTGACGCGGTTTTATTCGCCTTAGGAGAGTTAAGCACGAGGCGGCTTCGCGCAGAAAATGCAGCTAAACTAATTTTTCACGGTTCTGAGAAGGCTGGATTGGAAAAGGCAAAAATGGCTAAGGTGATAATTCAATTTGACAATAGTGACGGCCGCATGCCAGTTGACACAACCACCGTCACAGTCTCTCGGGAAGTTTATAGAAACGGTCAAAGTGTCTACAGACTTAATGGAAGACGAATCTCCCGTGCGCAGATTCTTGAAATTCTATCAATGGCTGGAATAAGCTCCACAAGCCAAAACATAATCTTGCAAGGCACAATAACTCGCTTAACAGATATTTCTCCACCCGAACGCAGAAAAATCATTGAAGATTTGGTTGGAATAGCCCAGTATGACGCTGAGAAGGCAGAGGCAGAGGAAAAACTACGGGCAGCAGACATTTCAATCCGCACAGCCATGGGCAGAATAGACGAAGTGCAAAAGCGAGTAGACGACCTAGAAAGAGAACGCAACGAACTTTTAAGATGCAACTTCATCCAAGGCGAGATAAAAAAGTTTGAAGCCATTAAACTTTCACATGACATGGCGCAGATACAAGAAAAAACCAAAGAAACCTCTTCCCAAGCAGACAAACTCCGAAGCATGGTCGAAAAATTAAGACAGTTACGCGAAGAACGTAGGTCAAAAAGAAGAGAAATCGAAGGCGAATGGCGCAAACTAAGCTCAGAACTCGTCGAAGAAGGTGGCTCGCAAGTTTTAAGGGTTCAGATAAAAATCGGCGAACTAAAATCGAAATTAACAGAGTTAACAACCAAGATAAGCTCTGGAAAAACAAGCCTTGAAGGTCTAAAACGAATAAGAGAAAACAACCTTAAACAATACCAAACCATCCGAAACGAAATCCGCGAAAACCGCTTGAAAATAAAACGACTAAAAACCGAATATGAAGAAATTCTTAATCAAATAACCGCAAAACAAGCAGAACATGACACGTTAGCAACTGAAACCGCCCAATTATGGGAAAATCTAGGAGAAAACAGCAAAAGAATCCATGAAATAGAACAGAAGCTCGAAAACAATTACAAAAGACTAACCTATCTACGGTCAGAACAAGCAAAAAGCCACACAGCCATCAAAATACGTGCAAGACGACTCAAAGACCTAAAAGAACGCAGGGAAAGATTCACGACAACACTTAACGAACTTGAAAAATCATTAGCTGAACTTGAAAAGGTGCAAAAGGAACAGAAAACGCAACTGAAAAATCTTGAGCGTACACTCGAACGGCGAATAGCCCAAAAGGAAGCTGTGGAACGAGAAATTGCCGAAGCTGGAAAGATAGCTGACTCAGCACGCGAAGCAGTTATAGAGTTTGTAACGCAGAAAGAACTCGCGGAAACAGTGGCTTCTGAAGAAAAAGCACTTAAAAGCATAGAAGAACTGGGGGACCTTGGCGTAATTTCAGGCGTGTATGGTAGACTGCGCAATCTAATAAAGATTGACAAAGTCTATAAACAAGCGATTGAGGCTGCCGCGGCCGGATGGCTTGACGCAATAGTTGTGAAAGATTTTGACGCCGCGTTTACGTGCACGGAAACCTTAAGGAGAATGAAGCTGGGAAGAATAAAAATAATCCCGCTTGAAGGAGCATTGAAGCCTAAGGTTTCAAAAATTCCAGAAAGAGAAGGCGTGAACGGTGCCGCTCCGTTTTTTGTGAAATGCGAGAAACACTATGAACCGGCTGTTAACTTTGTCTTAGGCGATACACTCATAGCTTCAGATGACAAAACCGCTTTTGCCTTATCCAATGAAGGTTACCGTGTAGTAACAGTCAATGGGGACCTTTACGAAGTGGGTGGCGCCTTCGAAAGTGGTTATTACCGTGCACCCATTGATTTTTCCACAATCATCCCAAGTGAATCGGCAATAAAAAGCCTTGAAGAAGCTGTAAGCGCTCTTCAGCAACATCTCTCCAGAAGAAGCAGCGACATAACATCTTTTGAAGAGGAAATCGATAGGACACGTGTTGAAATTACTCGCTTATCAGAGACTATTACAATGCTTGACAGAGAGATAGTTAGGGTTAAAAGAAGCACGAGAAGAACAAAGTCCAATGTCAAGCGAGTAGAGCACATCATTGGGCGGCTTGAGAAAGAAGTTGAAAATGAGAAAACACAGATGTGGTTGCACAAGGCTGAGCAAAGCTCCATTCAGAAAGAGATGAGAAAACTTCAGAAAGAATTGGATTCCTTAAGACGGAAAACCGACCCCTCACATATTCAAGAAATGGAAGTTAAAAGAGAAAAACTCGCGGAGGAAATCATCACTTTACGACAGAAACTAGGTACAATCCAAACAGAAACTTCAACTTTACAGTCGCAATTTGATAACGTTTTAAGAGTTGCATACCAAAACGCAAAAATCCAACTCGCAAAGGTTGAACAGCAACTTAGAAGAGTTGAAAAAGAAGTAGAAAGTGCATTACAAGAGCGGGAATCGCTCAAGCATGAGTTAACAGAGCTGGAAAAGAACCGTGTTGAACTCTCAAAAAGTGTTTTGTCAGCAAGGGAAGAAGCGAAAAATTTCACCGCCCAAATTGACGATATAGATAAAGAACTGCGTAAGCTTGATACAGAGTATGAACAAGCCGACCGTCTGCTTAACCAACTTCAGCTAAACATTCAAACCTCTCTATTACAGCTTGAACAGTACAGAAACCAGCTTAGACAGTTTGGTTATGAACAACCATTAACGGTGACACCTTTGCAACTTGCAGAGGCTGAAACATCGATAAGAATGATGCAGCTTGAACTTGAACGAATAGGCGCTGTGAACCAACTCGCTCTCTCGCACTATGCGGAACAAATTTCACGTTACAAGGAACTTTCCATGAGATTAAACGAGCTGGAAAGAGAAAAGCAAGCCATAGTACAGTTCATGGACGAGATAGAGCGCAAAAAACGCAAAATCTTTACAGAAGCTTTCGAGAAAATTAACGCCAATCTTGGAAAGTACTTCGCAAAACTCACCGGAGGCGGAAACGCCACATTAAAACTCGAAAATCCTGACGAACCTTTCTCTGGTGGCATTGACATGATTGTCCAGTTCCTAAACAAGCCTTCAATAGTTGTAAGTGGAGCAAGTGGTGGTGAACGTTCAGTTGCGGCAGTTGCTTTCATATTTGCTTTGAAAGAGTTTACTCCCGCAGCTTTCTACATACTTGACGAGATAGACGCCCATCTTGACGCTTTTCACGTTTCGAAACTCGCCGACGTTTTATTGGAAGAATCTGAAAAAACCCAGTTCATAGTAATCACTTTAAAGCCTGAAATGGTGAACAAAGCGCAGAAGGTTTACGGCGTTTACGGACGCAACGGAGTCTCAAACGTTATTTCAGCCAAATTCTTAGAGGTGCCAAGCTAATGGCTTCTGCAACGCTTAAAAAGCCCTTTTACATGCGTCCTCCATGGAATATTCTATTTGAGTTTCACAAACTCGAAAAGTTAACGCCTTGGAACATCAACATCTCATATTTGCTTACAACGTTTCTTGAGGAGATGGAGAGGATTGGACAGGTGGATTTTAGAGCTTCAGGCGTGGCTCTTGATTCTTCAGCTCTTATATACTTGATGAAGTCAAAGCTTCTTCTAAGGCTTGAGGAGCCACCACTGCCGCCTAAGCCTCCACAAGACTTTTTGCCTCCGCCGTTGTTTTTGCCGCTTAGACATGAATTAACTTCCACAACTATTAGGCATCTACTTGAAGTTTTGGATGACGTCTTAAAAGGCGAAAAACTAATACATCTTGAAAAGGTTGCTGCAGAGCCCATTCTTCCAACACCCTCAGAAATTCTTCCACAACTAGACATCTATCTCATGGAAATCGAATTGCAAATGGAAAAACTCTATGCTTCTCTTTCTGAAAGAGTCAAAGGCACGGGCATAATAGAATTTTCAGCGTTAATCAAAGGTATTGGACGATTGGAGGCCATTCGCACATTCATACTTTTGCTGTTCTTGGCGCAGGATGGAAGAGTGAAACTGTGGCAGGATGAACAAACTGAAGAGATATACATAACTGTTGGAGATTTGAACATTGCAGAAAACGGAAAAGCAAGCACTTAATTTAGATGTAAACCTTCAACAGCAAGCCACGGAAAAAGTAAAGCGTGACTTGTCCTTGGTAGAAGCCGCGTTATACGTTGCAGGGCGTCCCTTAGACCTAAACGAATTATGTTCAGTTTTGAAAACTCGTTCCAAAAACAGAGTTAGAAAACTAGTAAGCGCTATCATGCAAGATTATGCGAACAGAAACACAGCTCTCGAAATTCTGGAGCTAAAAGATGAAAGATACGTTTTGCAGTTAAAAGCGGAATTCACACCTCTCGTTAGAAGGCTTGTTAACAGACCCTTGCTTTCTACTGGTCCATTAAAAACGCTTTCTTACATAGCCTACCGACAGCCTGTTTCACAAAAACGAGTCATTGATGTCCGTGGTCATCACGCTTATGGTCACATTAAATTGTTGAAGGAGATGGGCTTGATTGCCAGCGAAAGAAGCGGACGGTCATGGATTCTGAAAACAACTGAATATTTTGCGGACTATTTTGGTCTGAGCCACGATACTGCAACTATGAAAAAAGAGCTAAAACATGTTTTTGAGGACTTCTCGAAACAAGAAACTTCCAAAACTTGAAATGGATAGGTTTATATGCAAAATATAGGTTGATAGTGAACACTTAACTTGAAAAACAATAGGGAAATGAAGTATGTCGACTTGGCACGGTGACTTGCACAAGAAAAAGCCATCTGGAGGCAGAAAAAGAGCTTACAGAGGAAAACGAAAGTTTGAACAAGGCTCATTTCCAGTAGAAACAATCGTAGGCGAGCCTAAACGCAAAATCTCCAGAGGAAGAGGCGGAAACTTAAAAGTCAAGATTTTAAGTGACAAGTATGCATGTGTAACCGACCCTAAAAGTGGAAAAACAGAAAAAGTTGAAATTATACGAGTTGTCAAAAATCCAACTAACATCGATTACGACCGCAGAGGCGTCATAACCAAAAGTGCCGTTATAGAAACTTCGCTTGGTTTGGCGCGTGTTACTTCCCGTCCAGGGCAAAACGGCATAGTAAATGCCATATTAATCGGCGAAGAAGAAAAGAGTTAATACACACTCTATTTTGTTGTCGCAGCAGAGCCTCGAATCTTCAAAAGCTGTTTCGCAATTTTCACAACTACCTTCTGTTTTGCTTCATTTTTCTTGATAAGAAGCATGCCAGTTTTTGGTAAAAATGGCGTTTTAGGATAACCAACATCCAAAGCAAGCTCATGCTCTAAACCAATTTTTTCTGCTGCGTCCTTTATCTCCAAGATTTTTGGGGAAGGCACAGCTAAGCTTTTAGGAACTCGCCTTCCTTCCTTCCTTGTTTTTGTTGAATCGAAATAGGCTGGCCAGATTATCACTTTTTCTTGTTTGCGCATGGCTTTTTCTCCTCTCGCTATTTGTGGGCGTAGTATGCTGTTAACTTTGTGTTAACTTTGTCGATTCTGACGAAGCCAAACCTTTCAAACTGTACTATACTGCTTGGCTTTAGCTGTTTGCAAATGCCCTCAGCGATTCCTTCGGCAAGTGAAGCATCTGGCATTACAACCTGGCATGGCATGTCCTCTCCAACTGGTATCCAGTGAATGAGTGGAGCTTTGGCTTTTTTCGCTTCTTCATATGATTCACTAACGAAAAATGCATCAACAGAATATGCATCTATCTTTTCAATTCCTATGTTAAAAAGCTCCATGAGACGGATTACACCTCCGACACTTGAGGCTTCTACGTCTTTCTTGGAAACCCAGAATCTTGCAGAATCTTCTTTTCCTTCTGGCTTTATCGTGTATTCTCTGCTTCCCTTTTCCGGCTTGTCAGGATGCAAATGAAGCTTTGCCTTGAAAGTTTTTGGAATATGCTTCACAGTTAACTCTATTGGGTTGTGCACAAAGAAGTATCGGTTAACTGTTGGGTCTAAGATTTTACGGTTATACGCATAGAGGTTCTCCCAGCTAAGAATTACATCTGAAGTTTTAGGTCCAACATCAATTATCATTTTTCTGATTGCCTCTGGCGTTATTCCCCGTTTTCTTAGTGCTGCGAAAGTTGCAAGTCGCGGGTCATCCCAGCTTTTGTATATGCCTTCCCGCATTCCTTGAACAATCTTTGATTTGCTTAGCGATGCTCCAGTTATTTTTAGCCTACCGTAGTGTATGGCTTCTGGATATTTCCATCCCAAATGTTTGTAGAGGTATTCTTGTCGCGCCTGGTTTGTTAAGTGTTCTTTTCCTCGGATTATGTGGGTTATGCCCATTAAGTGGTCGTCTACACCGCAGGCTAGATTGTATAGGGGCCATACGCAATATTTGCTTCCAACTCGCGGGTGCGGATACTTTTCTGCGTCTATAACGCGGGCTGCGGGCCAGTCTCTAACCGCTGGGTTTGGATGGTTCAAATCGGTTTTTACCCGAAGTACCGCCTCGCCTTCTTTATAGTCGCCTTTAAGCATATGTTGCCACCTTGTGAGGTGTTCTTCTGGCGGTAAATTGCGGCATTTACAAGGCTGATTGGTCAGGATTTTCTTTCGAAACGTTTCTGGCTGGCATGTGCAAACGTAAGCGTTGCCTTCTCTCAGCAGTTTTTCCGCATGCTCGTAGTAAATGGGTATCCTATCGCTTTGGATGTACTCTTCGTCTGGTTTGCATTCAAGCCAAACTAAATCTTCTCTGATACGCTCATAAAACTCCAAAACAGGACGTTTCAGTTTTGGGTCTGTGTCCTCAAAGCGCAGAATAAATTTGCCTTTATACATACGCGCATATTCGTGGCACAATATTATGGCTCTTGCTGAACCCAAATGTATAACGCAGTCGGGATTCGGCGAGAAACGCGTGACAATCATTGCATACTTGTCAACATTTGGCAGTGGTGGAAGACGCTTTTCCTCTTCTACCTTTTCTTTCACGAGGGTTTCAGGCCATTTCTCTTCAACAATACGTTTCTGCTCAGCAATGGGTAGACTGTTAACTTCTTGGATAACCTCATTGATGACGGCGGATAGTTCTTTAACTCTCGTTTTTAATTCTGGTTTTTCGCCTAGAATTTTTCCAATAACTGGTCCTGCTTGTGCTTTGCCATCGTGTCTAATCGCATTTAGTAAAGCAATTTTCCGAATTATCTCTTTCAATTCGGTATTTTCTTTAAGTGTCAAAGATTTTAACGCTCTTTTAGAACTAGAGTTTCCTTTCAATTAAGAATTTTGCAAAGGCGTTCAGCTTTTCCTTTGCGTCGGAAGCAGGTAGAAGTTTTTCAACTTTTTTCCAGCTGTTTTTAACCATTTCTTTTGCGAGGTTTTTTGCGTAGTTTATGGAGTCGTATTTTTCCATTATTGAAATGGCTTCTTCTACGAGCTTCTGGTTGGAAGTGTGCATGTTAAGGATTTCGATGAGTCTGTTTCTGTCTTTATTGTTGGCGACTTTTAATGTGTGAATCACTATAAGTGACCTTTTTCCCTCTGTAATGTCTTGTCCACGTCCGCCTTTCTTTTTTGCAAATTCTCCACTGGTTAAATCTAAAATGTCGTCTTGTATCTGGAATGCTATGCCTATGCTTTCGGCAAAAAAACCAAGTTTTTCAACAAGCTCCTCGTTTGCATCCGCCAACACAGCAGCTATTTTTGCAGCCATTCTCGCCAATGTTCCAGTCTTATACGCGCACATTTGCAAGTAGCCTTTCTCATCTATTTCATCGGCGTTCGCTAAGCCTCTATGCCATGCTATGTCCATTGCTTGCCCAAGGCTGAGGCTTATCATTTCTTGCACGTAGATTTCGTAAACTTTACAAAGTTTTTGAGGAGGCATTTTTGCTTTTTTTTCTATTAATGGCATAAGCGGTAGATAGTACATGGAGTTTCCAGCGTTTATGGCGATGTCTAAACCGTAGATTTTGTATGTGCATGGTTTTCCCCTTCGGAGTTCGGATGCGTCTTCTATGTCGTCTACCATTAATGTTCCGTTGTGAACTACTTCTGGAATTATGGCGAAATCAACGAAGTCTTCGGATTTTTTGCCTAAGGCTTCGCATATTAGCAAGAACAAGGCTGGACGCCATCGTTTTCCGCCTCGGTCGAGAAACTCCCAGATGGGTTCGGCTACTGCCTTGTTTAAAGCGTCTAAATTGTATGCGTAGTTTGGTGGGTTAAGTCTAAAAACAGCTGAGTCTTTTGAGAATTTTCTTGGAATATACTTTTCAATAACCTTATCTATCAACGTAGCTTTTTCTTCAAGGAATTTTTCAATGTCCAATTATTTTAACTCCTTCCTCTCCGCGCGTAACTTTCTATGTCAAATCCTCTCAGCTTTAACCACTCAGCCGTTTTACTCACTATAATCAGTGGTTTTTCTTGCAGAGAATGAATGGAATCTGCGCCTACAAGAAACATACAATTTCTTAACTCTTCTATCAAAAGCGAAAGCGCATCTTTTGTTTCTTTCACGCCTTTAACTGCAGTTTCGAGAATTGGTTGCGAGAGACTTGCGAGACTTGCGCCTAAACCTAATGCCTTGGCAATGTCCAATCCGTTTCGTATTCCTCCAGAAGCAATGAGGGGGATGCGAACGGATTGAGAAACTTCAACGATGCTTACGGCTGTTGGGATGCCCCAATCCCAGAAAACGTCGCCTAGTCTGCGTTGAAAACTGTTCTTTCGTTCCCTTGCTCGGTAATATTCAACGGCAGCGAAGCTTGTGCCACCAGTGCCGCTAACATCTATGCCCTTAACGCCTAATGCCTCAAGTCTTTTTGCTTCTTCTGCGGCTATGCCAGCACCTGTTTCCTTAACAATGATGGGTTTGTCTAGTTCTTTTGCGATTTCGCCTATTTTTTCAATTACTCCTTTGAAATTGGTTTGTCCTTCTGGCTGGACAGTCTCTTGTAATGGGTTTAAATGTATCGCTAGGGCGTCTGCATCAATCATTTCAATTGCCCTTTTGGCTTCTTTGAGGCTGTATTCGTGGGCAAGTTGTACTCCGCCTATGTTTGCTATCAGAAAAGCTGTTGGAGCTTTTTTTCTTGTTATCTTGAAGGTTTGTTCAAGCTTTTTGTCTTCTATAGCTGCTCGTTGGCTTCCGACACCCATTCCTAAGCCTAACTCTTCAACGGCTTCGGCTAAAGTCGCGTTAATTTTGGTTGCTTCTGGTGTTCCGCCGGTTATGGCTCCTACGATTATTGGCGCAACAAACTTGTGACCAAAAAGCGTTGTTGATAGGTTTATTTTTTGTTTGTCAATTTCCGGCAGAGCCCTATGGATAAAGAAAACATCTTCGAAGCCTGTTGTGGCTCTTTTGGCTTGAACATTCTCATTTAAAGCAATTTTGATGTGTTCTGCTTTGCGTTTTCTCGTTTCCTTAGCCAAATTTATTCCTTCTCTATCAAGGTGCCTTGCACCTTCTCTTTTTTTAGAGCTTTGTAAACATAATTTGGTTTTGTGGCATTTACAATTGTTATTGGGATTTCTTTTTCGACGGCTGGTATAAGCTCAACTATCTTGCCGAACATGCCTCCTGTGACATCGCAACTTGTGGATTTGCCTAGCTTGTTCTGAAGTTTTTTCAGTTCGTTCAATGTTAGGTGCGTGAAAATTTTAGCGTTTTTCTCGATTTTGGGGTCAGTGTCGTATAAACCGTCAACGTCAACTCCGATTATGATTCTTTCTGCGTTAAAATTTGCAGCAATATACGAGATAAGCTGGTCGCCTGACAATATTGCAAAACCCATTTCTGTGTCGAGAACTGCGTCGCCATACATTACGGGCAGGAAACCCATTCTCAGCATGGACGTTAGTGGTGCTTTTTCAAAACATTGGATTCTGCCCTTCTTGGTCACTATGCATGAGGAGGGCGTGACGCTCACTGCTGGGATGCCACGCCAGATTAATGCGTCCATGAGCAAACCATTAAGCACAGTCATCATGTGATGCGTTTCTGCAAAGCCAACTTTCTGGTTTTCTTCCTTAAACCCAATATTTATGGCGTATTTTTGCGCTATGGGATGCCCAAAGCTTCCGCCGCCATGAACAATTATCAAGTTTCTAACATTTGCATTCTGTATTTCCTCTGCGAGACGCGCTATGTCTTGTGTTCGGGCTGCAAGTTCTCCACTTTTGTCGGTTATTACTGAGCCACCTATCTTCAAAATTGCCGGTCTAAGTTCGCTCAATCTTCACACCTTCATCAGTTTTTCTTGCCATGAAAGGTTTCCCACCAACTCTCTGAATAGCCTCAAAAACGCGTTCAAGTTCTTCGTTTTTTGTTAATGCTATCATGCATCCGCCACCACCTGCTCCTGTCAATTTTGCACCTAGAGCTCCAGCTTTTCGTGCCGCATTTACTAGCCATTCTAATGATTCGTCTGAAACTCCGACACCATAAAGCAATGCGTGGTTGATGTTCATCAATTCTCCGAGGGTTTCCAAATCATTTTCTTTTAAGGCATCTATGGCTCTCAAGACAATTTCACGTGCTGCCAACATTACCGGTTCTACAATTTGTGGATACTTCTCTTTTATGCTCCGCACTTTTTCCACTTGAGCTCGTGTAGACCTTTCAACTCCCGTGTCTCCAATAACAAGCGGGATATCTGCTTTAACTTCTAATGGTTTAAAGCCTGTGTCCATTTGAAAAAGTAGTGTTCCGCCGAAAGTTGAAATCGCGGGGTCAATTCCCGAGGGTGTGCCATGCACAATTTTTTCAGACTCGTAAGTTGTTCGGAAAACATCTTCTTTAGACATTTTAACATTCAAAAGAGCGCCTACTGCCGCTGTGACTGCCGCGACTACGGCTGCTGAAGAACCTAACCCAGCAGCAACAGGGACTGTTGAGTTAATTTGGATGTTTAGCCCAACATTTTCTCCATGTTTTTCTAAAACTTTCGCGACAGCCAGCTTAATCGGCTCAAATTTTGATTTTGCCTCTTTTGCGTCGCCTTGCTCAATCTTGAAGGTTCCATTTTCGAAGTAACCAGCTAAGTTCAAGTTTACGGAGCGCAAGCAGAGACGTTTGTCGTTACGCTGCTCTGCCTCGGCGTAAGCTCTTTTATCTATGGCTAAAACTATTGCTGGCTCGCCGTAGACGACAAAGTGCTCTCCGAAGAGTATTATCTTCGCGGGAGCAGAGGCAACGACCCCCATTCTACACCACTATTTTGTGAAGGAAACGGCAGCATACCCAACGACACTTGAGTAGTCGCCAATTATATCTCCACTAGTCTTATAGCATAATAATTTTGCCTCTTTCGCTCCCATAATTTTCGCTGCTGCGATTAAAGCCGATATTGGACCATATCCACACGCGCTAATATTGTAGGTTTCTATAACTGAACAAAATTTAGCTTCATCCATTGTTTCAACAGCTTCGAGAGCCAACTTGTCATTTTTAGCGGCTTTTTCCTGTCGCTCATAATGTGTCATGTCTGAAGACGCGATTATCACCGCGTTTTTCTCGGCTAAAACCTTAGCCACGGCTTGTCCAACTTCTCTTGCTGAGGACAAATCTTGCATTAAAAAGCATATGGGTACGATTTTGAAGTTTGAGCCATAAAGGTATTGGAGGAATGGAAGTTGAACTTCAATTGAATGTTCAAACTGGTGAGCGGAATCGTCAACATCGATTATGCGTGATTCGCGTACAATTTGGTTGGCTATTTCAACATCTACCTCAACATCACCTAAAGGCGTACGCCAAACACCATCATTCATGATGGCTAAGGCGCTGCCATAACCAGTATGGTTTGGACCGAAAAGAACAACAACATCCGGTTTGCCATCTAAAGCCAGTTTGTAATAGGCATTAGCTGCCACTGAACCAGAAAACATGTAACCCGCATGGGGACAAACCAAACCAACAATTCGTCTAGGACCCCCTTCACTAATTTCGGGAAGTTTTCCCGGTCCGAATTTATGTAAAAAACATTCTTGTATTTGTTTTTTTAAGGATTCGGCGTTTCCTTCATAGAAGGCTCCAGCTTGTGTTGGACGCCGAATCTTTGCCATTTCTGTTAGGTTTCCTCCTCTTCCTTCAAAATTTTAGCTTCGAAGTCGTCAATTGTTAAAGGCAAATCTTTGTCTGGCGGCAATTCTCCTCTTTCACGTAATATTTGTCTCGCCAAAAGCCAGTAAATGACCGCTAAGGCTCTCCTACCCTTATTGTTTGTCGGAATAACAAAGTCCACGTCTGAAAATTCGTTGTCCGTACTGCATAAAGCCACTACCGGAATGCCTACTGACGATGCCTCCCGAACGGCTTGAAAATCTGCGCGGGGGTCGGAAACAATAAGCACTTCAGGTTCAATGCGGTTTGGGTATAATGGATTTGATAATAATCCAGGAATAAAACGTCCAATAACCGGCGTGGCTTTGGTTACTTCGCAGAACTTCTTGACTGGTTCTTGCGCATAGAGTCTAGCTGCTGCCGCCGCAATTTTTGATGGTTCAAATCTTGCTAGGAATTTGGCGGCGACTCTTATGCGGTCGTCTGTTTTCTTGACGTCCAAGACGAATAAGCCGTCTGGTCTAACGCGGTATATGAACTCTTCCATGTCGCCGGTTTTCATTCTTGTTCCAATATGAATCCCTGCAGAAAGCAGCGTGTCTCGTGGTAACAGAAGTTCTTCTTCTGCAACAGTTGCTGCAGTTTCATTCTCCGATTTTTCTTTTTCTTCAACTTCTTTAATTTCCTCATCTTCTGGCAAATGTTTGTCCCTCTCAAAGTATCTGAAGACTAGCCATCTTGGCTCTGTCTCCTAAAAACTCTTCTATCCTTATTAACTCATTTATTTTTGCAATCCTAGCCCCTTCCACAATTCCAGTCTTTATCACTGGACATTTGAAAGCTACCGCTAAATGGGCGATGTGCCAGTCGCAAGTGTCACCTGAACGATGCGACATTACTGGTGCATATCCATTTCTCTTTGCAATTTCAACTGTTTCCCAAGCATCAGTGAGCGTGCCTACTTGGTTTACTTTAATTATGACCGCGTTGGCAGCACGCATCTTTATTCCCCGAGTTAGTCTTTCGTTGTTTGTGGCGAAAAGGTCATCGCCGCAAATTAAACAGTTTTTCACTTTCTTCATGAGTTCTGCAAAACCTTCATAATCCTCTTCATGCAAGGGGTCTTCAACATAAACTAAATGGTATTTTTTAATTAGTTCTAAAATAAATTCTAGCTGTTCTCCAAGGTTTCTCTTTTTCTTCTCTCTTTCGTAAACGTAGACTTTCTCCTTGTTATTCCATAATGAGGAAGCTGCAACATCAATGCCAAAACCGCACTCAAAGCCTACTTCCTCGCCAACTTCTTCGCAAGCTCTAGCCAAAACTTCAAACGCATCCAAATTTTCAATATTTGCAACCCAAGCGCCTTCATCACTTCTTCCGCCGCTGAAAAGTTTATCTTTCTTCTTTAAAATGGCGCCGATTTTTCTGTGAATTTGAGCGTTAGCTGAAGCAGCTTCAAAAAAGGTTTCTGCTCCAAAAGGAAGAGCTAGAAACTCTTGTATGTCGGGGCTTTTTCCTTTTGTATGTTTTCCACCGCTTATTGTGTTTCCAAGCGGATAGGGCAGTTCGTTAGCGATGTGTCCTCCTAAATATTGGAAAAGAAGCGCTCCGTTAGAGTTTGCTGCCGCCTCTGCATTAGCAAGGGAGATTGCAAAAGCAGTGTTTCCGCCTATGACTCTGAAATCTCTGGAACTGTCGATTTCATGTAGTGTTCTGTCGATTTCTTCTTGGAAACCAGCATTTAACCCGACAAGTTCAGGAGCTATGAGTTCTTCAACTTTTTTTAATGCTTGGTCTACTCCGCCTTGTGGATAATAGACCACTTCGGCTTTTCCGCGGCTTTCTCCTGCTGGTGCTGCAGCTCTTCCGAAGCCCGAACCTGTTATGACGTCAACTTCTATTGTTTCTTCTCCGCGACTGTTGAAAACTTTCCTTGCGATTATGTCTTCAATAATTGCTGACATATTTTTCCCTTTTCCTTTGCTTAGTAGTAGTTTCTTGCCTCTTTTCGTTTTTCTGCTTCTTCGTAGAAGCGTAAGACTTCATCGATGATTTCCACATGTGACAGTAGCATACGTCTGCAGCAGTACCTTTTTACTCCTAGGCTGTCCAAAACTTCTCCTGCATTTTCTCCAGCTTTTACTCTTCGTGCAAACTCTTCCCATTTGTCACCGATTAATTTGCCGCAGGTAAAACATCTAACTGGTATAATCATTTATGTTGGCTCCTTTATCTGTAGCTCTTTTGGTCTCTAGCTCGCGCTCCTGGTCCTCCAAACTTTTTAGGTTCTTTCCTTCTTGCGTCTCCAACAATCATGGTTCTGTCATATTCAGTAAAGACTGAGCGTAAATGTGTGCTTTTTGTCCACTTTAACAACGCGTTGGAGATGGCCATCCTTGCGGCTTCTGCTTGTCCCATGTAGCCTCCTCCGGAAACTTTTATGTCGATGTCTAACTGTTTCCACACGTCGTCTCCAGCTTGTAAAAGTGGTTCCATAATTTTTTCTTTTGCAATTTTTGGTTCAAATATTTCTATTGGGGTTCTGTTTATGCGTATTCTTCCAATACCTGGTTTAACAACTGCTCTTGCCACTGCCGTTTTTCTTTTTCCGCTAACAACTAAAACTTTTTTTGCTGGCATTATTATTCACCCGGGTTCCATCCTAACTCTTTTGCTAATTCGCCGATTGTAAAGTATGGGCAAGTTAGTTTTTTGGCTTGGGCGGCCTCTATTGTTTCCATTTTTTGGTCTTTGAATTCTTCCGGCAGTCCGATGAAAACTTTAAGTCGCTTGTACGCTTGTTTGCCTTTTGGCTGTCTGTAAGGAAGCATTCCTCGCACTGTTCTTCTAACTATTCTGTCGGGTCTTCGAGGGTGAAACGGACCCATTTTTGGGCTACCTACTTCTAAGAATTCTTTGGCTTCAGTTACTTTGCTTTTCTTTTTCCCTGAAAGTACCGCCTTTTCAGCGTTAACGATTACTATTTCTTCACCATTCAATAAACGCTTTGCAATGATGCTTGTCATTCTGCCAAGAATAAGCCCTTCAGCATTTATTACTGTGACTGGTTTTGTTGTTTGCATTTTATCACCCAATTATCTTAATATTCGTGCCTTTCGGATTCTTCTCGATTATCTCTGAAAACGATAAGCATTTGCCTTTTGCAGCCACGATTTTTTCTTTGGCTTTTGCAGAAAAAGAAAATGCTGCCACGGTTAAGGGGTGGTCTATTTCTCCCGCACCTAACACTTTGCCTGGAACCACAACTACTTCTTTCTTTTGTGTGTATCTATTTAGGCGGCTGAGGTTTACGCTTATGCGTTTTCTCTTCGGCTTTTCTAGGCGTTCGGCAATATCTTTCCAGATGTTCGCGTTTTTTTCTCTGCTTTGTTTTTTTAGAAAGCGAATAAGTGCTATAAGTTCTGGATTTGTCATTTCAGTTTTCTTCATCTTTTTTCACCTTGATTTGGTTCTCAAGTTCATTTAGTTGCTTATCCAGCGTATTCACTGCCTCTACCACTATTTTTTCAGGAGGAAGTGCACCGGTAGATTCGAGACTGAATATGAAATTGTTTTCTTCCCAACCAATTTTTATCGCTTTAGGGTTTTGTGGACAAGCCTCGACACAGTCTTGGCAGAGAGTGCAAGCCATTAAATCGCGAACTTTTATTTTGTCGTCAGCCTTGGCGAGGACTTTTCTGGGGCAGATTTCCACGCATTTCCCACAAGCATCACAGTTTTTACTGGAAACTTCTATTTTGGGATGATACTTGTATGCACACATGGAAACTGGCTGCCATTTCGCGTGGTTCTTTCCTTTTCCAAGCCTTGCATAAGCTTCAAGCCTCAGCTTCTGTCCTTTCGCTAGCTTTATTATGGGGATGTTATCACTTACTGGGGTTACATTGGGGTTTTCTGAGACTAACTCGCCAGAATAAACTGTTCTCGTTCCTTCCTTTGCCTCTGCATCTAATGTAAAAGTGACTCTGCATAGGTTGCATCCGAATTCGCTTTTGCAGGGGCACTCTTCTGGTAGGTTGTAACTATCTAAGTCTGTCTTAAGAGGTATGAGTCCAATCCTGTGGGCTATAGTTTCGTCTTGTAGTATGGAAGAGTTTTCCAGGATTACAACTTCGTCAACTGCCATGGACGGGACTTCTGCCATTACTATTCTTCGTAAAGCATTCATGAATGGCACGTCCGCTCCGCGAATGAGCAGACGCATGTTTTTATCGTCTTTTTCAAGCACTTCTATTTCCACTTATTTGAACACTCCGTGATGAATATGATAACTGCTGTGCCGTTCAATAGAATACTGGTGCATTATTTCAATTTTTCTATTAATACAAGAAAAACGCGAATTTGCTAGACTCTTCTTCCTCTTCTGCCGCCAGGTCTACGTGTGCCATCATGGGGTATAGGCGTAACTTCCTCTATTCGCCCTATGCGGAAACCTGCTCTCGCTAAAGCCCTAATGGCTGCCTGCGCGCCCGGACCTGGTGTTCTTGGACCTGAACCGCCTGGGGCTCTTACTTTGATGTGTATTGCTGTTATTCCTTTGTCTCTGGCTATTTCTGCAGCGGCTGTGGCTGCTCGCATGGCTGCGTAGGGCGAAGAGCCCATTCTGTCTGCTTTTACGAACATTCCGCCGGATGTTCTGGATATTGTTTCTGCGCCTGAAATGTCCGTTATGTGCACCATTGTGTTGTTGTAGGAGCTGTAAATGTGGACTACCGCCCATCTTTCGGTTTTTTTGCCAGCGCTGCTCATGTTTCTTCCTCGGTTTCTGTTTTTGTTTTGGATGTGGTTACCACGGCTATTGTTTGCCGCATAGGATGATTTGGATTTGCAAGTGGGCTTTTAGGCGTGTATGCAATTTGGTTTTCTTCTTCTTTCGTCACCAGATAGCTTGGTATGGTGACTCTTCGGTTTCCTACAGTTATGTGCCCATGAGTTATTAGTTGACGAGCTTGATGGGTTGTCTTGGCTAAACCTTTACGAAAAACGATTGTCTGTAGTCTTCGTTCAAGAATATCTTCAATTGTCAAGTCTAAAACGTCATCTAAAACCGCAGTTTCATGAAGAACTCCGAGCTTTTTCAACCGAACAAGAAGTTCTTCTTCCATTTTTTTGCGTTCTTCAAGCGGTTTGCCAATTAACGAACGGGCTATGCTTCTAAACTTTGATAATGATGTTTTGTGTCGCCACAGTTCATGCTTATTTCGTAGTCCATACTGACCCAAAAGTTTGAGTTCCTCTTGGAGAATGTCAGTTCTCCATGGGAAGCGTGGAGTTTCATATTTCTTTTTTTGTTTCTTTGGGTCTCCCATCACTACTTTCCTTCTTCAGATGGCGGTCTCATTATTGCTTTCTTCTTGACCCCTAGCGCTTTTCCTGACCTTCCTGTGGTTTTTGTTCTTTGTCCGCGCACTTTCAGTCCATAAGCATGGCGATATCCGCGCCATGATTTTATCTCTTTCATCTGTTCTATGTCCATCTTTGTTCTTAGGACGAGATCTGCACTGATTAAGTGCATGTCCTTTCCTGTTTCTTGATCCTTCCTTCTATTTAGGAGCCAGTTGGGCAATCCGAATTTTGTTGGTTCTTTTATTATTTCCTCTATTTTATCAACTTCTGCTTCTGTTAAGAAACCAGCTCTTTTTTCTGGGTTTACTTCTGCTTTTTTCAAGATTGCATTTGCAAGGCTTAGGCTTATCCCTTTAACTTTTGATATGGCATATGGTACTTTGAGAGTGCCGTCTACGTCTTTGTCTACAATTCGGAGTATGTGGCGAAATTCTTGTGACATTTATTGCCGTCCGTTTATTGTTTGAAGCTAACTACGGAAATAAGTCATAATTTATTTAAACCTTACTGGTGATTTTAAGGGGTCGTATCTCCTAAGTTGTGTCTGTGTTGAATGTGGTTTTTATCTATCTGTTATCGTCTATTAGGTGGGAGAAGTAGAAAAACACTTGAATAGGACAATTTATGATTCATGGTTTATGAGTTGGATTTGCAATGAGCGGCACGGTTCTTGAGGATGCAGTTGCTGGCGCCTTTCGGAAGAGAGGTTACATTGTTTTTACGCGCAGAAACCATTGTGATGTTTTGGCGGTTAAGCCTGACATGACTTTGGCTTATTTGGTTGAATGCAAAGACTACGCTTTATCAAGCAAACAGCAAGTTTTAGCCGTTCGAGAGCTTAACCGAAATTACACTCATGCCTTGGAGCTTTTGATACAGCAACGCTTGTGTCCAGAAAAAGTTCTAAAAGTTTTGGTTGCCAAGGGGTTTGCGTATCAAGCCCGTGGAATATTGCAGTACACGCCTGAAACTTTCATACGGCACGTTTCTTCGTAGCCTTAGTTTATATTCTCTTTTCGTAAACTATTGATATTTCATCTGGCATTTTGAAACCAAGCCTTTCTAACGCCGTAGTTACTGGCTTGTAGTTGGGTGTAAGCGCATAAATCTTCTTGACACCTAACATGTAGCAGTGATTTTTGAGAAATCTTGTCATATCCAACACGGCGTCATAATCTCCGTCTATGTAGCATGTCTGTATTGTATTTCCATGCCATTCTCGTGCTGTAACATCGTCAATTAACGCTAAACCGTCTACTTCTCCTTCTCTACTTTTGTGCATGATTGCTTTTCGTTTTTCGATGAAACGTTTAAGGTCTTGTTTTTCCAGTGAAAACCATTGATAAAGAATTGTGTATAAGCCAGCGGATCTTCGGTAGATTTCTGAGGTTTGCAAATAAGCCCACATGGCTTCTGCTTCATCTTCTTTAGCCCATTTCACGCCTTTGCTTTCGGCTTGAGCTATTTTTTCGGTTGTCATTTCAGCGAATTCTGCTATTGGCTGGAATCCAAGTTTTTGCAACACCGCTTGCGCAGCTATATTGTCTGTTTCTGTTACGAGCCTTGCCACTTTTGCGCCTTTTCGCTTGGCATATTCTAAGCACTTTTTGGTTATGGCAGTGGCTACGCCCATTCGTCTGTAGTTTGAGTCTGTTCTTGCCCCCCTCAACCACACTTCATGTGGTTTGTCAATGCTTAACTGAGTAATCCCAACAAGCGTTTCATTGATAATTGCAACAAACACTCTGCTATTCTTATCTTTTAACCATCGATCCCAAACTTTTGGTACGTAATCTCCCCAACTCCATGTTTTCTCACAAATCTTGAATACTGCTGCACGATCTGAAGTGCGTGCTCTTCTTACGCGAATTTGCAATTTTTCGCTCATTATTTTCATTGATATATGCGTTAGAAAAAGACCTTATGAAATTTTCCTCGATTGCACAACATTTTCAGCGCAAGGTAAGGTTCAACCTATATCCCCTCCTCCTCCTCAGGAATCAAATAGAATCAAATCATAAATGAAGTGAGACTTCACGCTTCATAAATGAAGCGGAAGTGAAAAAACATTCCTCATTGAAGAATCAAGAGAGGCTCAAAAACAAGTTAATAATAAAGCGGTAAGGCAATTCTAGGAATCCAAGTCTCTCTTCTGGGATACCCGTAAGGGTATTCATTTCTCAAGTATTTAGCAAATAATAAGGATTCCTCGTTAATTAAAGTCTCAAGAGATTGTCTAAAGCCATGTCTTATTCTAGGAATCCTAACCTTCCAATCCAGATAGCCATAGAAGGCTTTGATTAGCTTATTAGTCAATGAATCGTTCAAGTATTCCCTCATACCTCTTCTATTAGGAATGTATTGTTCAGTTTTTACCACAAAGTCTTTAGAAGTAAATTTTTGACAGTATTTTATTAGAAAATCATCAGCCATGTAACGATACAGTTCTACCATGTCACAAATGAGAGAAGGCTTTCCAGCCTCTTCAGAATGTAAAAAGCCTAGAAAAGGTTCAAGCTTAGCTTTAAGTAAGGCTATGTGAACCTTCCACTTTAATAGCGAATAGATTAGGTTAAAGGTATTGTTCAGTCCATCATAGGCTCTAAAGGTTCTACGATTATCAGTTCTCACAATATTTCTAGGGAATAGCTGAACAATCTGTTTGAAATACAAGTCAGAGCAATTACCTTCAATTGGTAAAAGCTTTCTTCTCAAAGCCTTTAAATCATTACCTTCTATCTCATCAATCCTTTCTTTAACGCTAATAAGGTCATGTTGCTTTAAACCGTATTTCTTTAAGACTAAGTTCTGCCCTTCAAGCTTCTTCAAGACTATTTGTTTAGCTATGTGTATGCCCTTTCCATTGTTCAAAGCCTCGTATTGTGCAATCCTAGTCCTTACGTGGCTATCGCTGTTTAAACTTCTTACCATCGCTATAGGCTTACCGTTATTGCTTAGGATTAGGACATCAATGTCCCAAAAGCCCAAAGAAGCTAAAGCTCCAGTCGAAACAGTGTTTCCACTCCTTAGAATAACCTCTCCAATTTCAGACTCAAACAAAGGATACCTTCTAGCCTTGCCTTCTTTATCCCTTACTACGAAACAGCCTCTTTCCATTCCAAGGAAAGAACCGAACCCATCTAAGGCTATCTTAACCATCTTTACTCTCATTTTCTTTTCACCTCTCCTTTACCCTAATAATTTAACCTACGGAACACCTATTTAAACGTATAGCTCTCGATATATTAGCCTAATTCAACAAACAAGCTTAAATCAAAGAGATTAGTTATAGAAATATAGAAAAAATTAAGCTGGTTAGACGAAATAACTTACTTTCTTAGCTTGAATTAAAAATAAAGCCTTAAAATAAGAGATAGTTTTTAGAAGTTCCGGTTTTGGCGTAAAATTTTGAAAAGACTTATTTTGATGGATAGAGTTATTTTTGTGCATGAAACGGCGTGAAAAACGTTTTAATTGGGCTTTATACGAGAATCTTTGCAAGATTGAGCGTGACGAGGCTTTTCGCTTGTTGAAGTGGGCTGTGG
>JAIMAA010000183.1 GCA_023512225.1 Candidatus Bathyarchaeota archaeon | reverse complement strand
GCTTCTTTGTGTATGATGTTACTTATGGTGAAATATGCTCCTAAAGCTGAGCCAGTTGCAATCAACGCAATCAGAGCCAAAGCCAATATTGCTGTTTTCTTTTTGGTCAACTGCATCTTCTTCTGTCTCCTTTATTTTCGGTGAAATAAGATAACTTCCATAGCTTTATATAAAGCTTGCTACATCTATCGATGCTTTAATTGATACAACCCCGTAGCGGAAAACAGTGTCTTTAAACTTGTTGCGTTCTTTGATAAAGATTATATATTCCCAGTAGTATTATCTGTTGTAATTGAGGTGACAACTACCATGAAAACCGTAATCATAAGATTCTACGAAAAAGGAGAAACACCTAAACGCGCAACCATCACCTACAGCGGAAAAATTCCATCCTCAGAAATGGAGAAGCTTCAAAACTGGGGCTTCGACGAAGAGGAAGCCATTCATAAAGCTAAAACGCTTTTAACGATTAACGTTATTCCATCTTCATAAGAGAGATTAAATGAGAGTTAAAATTTTCTACGATCATCCTTTACAAGTGGAAGAAAAGCTTAACCAATGGATTCACGATAAGAAGCCTTCGGTTCTTTTTGCTGAAGCTAAAAAGTTAAAAGTTCCACACGTGGTTCACTGTCACTGTGTAGGCTTAGGCGATAAGCTTTGCGTAGTTGTCTTCTACGAATCTCCAGAGGAGCTATTTGAAGCCGTGGAGTAGTCCACATCTTGTGCAGCGCCAAACTTCTACGTTTAACATTTTGCCTACATATTCAAGTGTTCCCATGCACACTCTGCATTGATTTGGCCTAGACGTTTTACATCACCTTAACTTCTAACGCTGTGTAGTGAATTGTGCATGCGCCTGGAGTGTAAACTTCGAATCCTGTGGAAGTAACGTTTCTAATTTTAGGTATAATAAAGATTTTGCCAGATTCTTGTCCAAGCATCGCCCATAGACTATTTATAGCTTCAGATGTCGCTTTTTCTGCGTCTTTTATAGCTTCGTTTATTGAAGCTTCCGCCCGAGATCTTTGTTCTTCTAAAGAAGCGTTCATAGATGCAACTTGCTCATTAATGGCAGATTGAAGAAAATCTCTGAATTCAATAAGCTTTGCGCCGAAGCTAATCAAAGAAGATCGAATAGAAGCTAACCTCGCGTTTAAAGTATCTATTATTTTGTTTATGTTGCCAAAAACAAATTCTATCGTTCCTACTAACTTATTCAAGCCATCGCAGATTCCAGCTACCGCCCAGCCGCATTCGAATCTTCCAAGTGCAGTGGGCGCACGCGGAATAACTACTTCTGGAATGTCTATTGGAGGAAGAGTTGGCACAGCTATGGTGGGCACAGATACTTTTGGAATCTTTATCGTTATTTTAGGAAAAACTGGGGGCGTATACCAAGCTGCTACATCTCCTTCTAAACTTGCTATAACTACTGGTTTAGTTTCGAATGGAGCTGAAAAATTGATTCGACGCCATCCTCTAGCGTACACCGTTATCGCTTTAGCTTCATAGGGAATTCTGGGCATTATTGCTTTAATTAAATCCTCTATTGTTCGAATTTGTTCAAGAGCTGCGAAGTCTCTTTCTTCTACCTGCGCATGTGTAATAGCATGTTCTAATTTACTCAATAATTTCACCTCGTCTCTCGTCGTGCATAAGCGTAATAATATATTGCGTAGCCCTTTCTATTGACATCCCCGTTCTGCGAAATTCTTCCCTTTTATGCTCAGGGATCAACGGAAGAAGCCAGGACCCCATGCTTTATCCCAAACATACTCTACTCTTTCCTCTATATAATTTTACACTTTAGACTGAAAAGTTAGACGAAAATTGTTCTATGCTCCCAATAGAAGTTTAAGAGCCATGTAGAAGCCCAATATGCCGCCAACAACTACTCCAGTTCCGCCAAGCAAAGTTATGAAGTAGATGATTTTATCTTTCATGGGTTCCACGGTGGACATGCTTTTCACCTCCAGTAAGAAGTTCAACTTTTCAGCGTTTTTAAAGGTTCCTAATGTAGAAGGAGTTGTAAAAGCTTTTATGAGAGAAATTATGCTGTCTAATGGATGGTAGAGAGAATATACGCAGCTGTGGCAGAAGAAACTACAGCTACAACTATGGGAACAACCACTGCTTTCAGCACTTCAATGGTGGAGGATCTCTCTTTCTTAAGATCCGCTACGTCTTTAACTAAGCCGCCTCTCATGTCTTCTCCTACTAATGCTA
>JAIMAA010000182.1 GCA_023512225.1 Candidatus Bathyarchaeota archaeon | reverse complement strand
GAAACGCCTTATCCAACCTCTTAAACACGTTTTAACAGCAAGAAAACTTCATGTAGCTTCAACCGCTCACTACACTATGGGTGGAATACAAATCAATGAAGATTGCAAAACTAACATCGATGGACTTTTTGCAGTAGGCGAAGTTGCCAGCGGCATTCACGGCGCAAACCGACTAGGTGGAAATGCATTAACTGAAATAATTGTATTCGGAAGAATTGCGGGACATAAAGCGGCAGAATATGCGAAAAATACTCGTTTGGTGACCATAGATAAAAGATATGTCAATTATGGAAAAAATATGCTCCAAGAACTGCGTAAAACGACCGGAAACAAAATGGTGAATCCATTTTTGATCAAATTGAAGGTGAAACATATTGTCTCGAAGTTTTGCAATCCCGTAAGAAATGGAGAGGGGTTGAAGTCTGCTTTAGAGGAGTTGAAGCAGATAGAAGAGCGAAGCTCCTTTATGTTTGCTGAAAATGTTCTCAACCTAAAAGAAGCAGTCGAAGCAAAGTCTATGCTATTGCTGGCAAGGCTCGTCGTGCATTCTGCCCTTGCAAGAGAAGAAAGCAGAGGAGCGCATTTTCGTTCAGACCACCCTGAGAGCAACGACAAAAACTGGCTAAAAAATATAATAGTAACGCAGGAGAATAGAAAAGTAAAAATTCAATATGAAGCGATTCCAAATAACAAGATGAATTGCTTAGAAGAGTTAGATAGACAAATCTCTTCTGCGATGTGAAAATTTTGGGAAAACAGAGGAGATGAAAAGATGCCAAAAATACTCGCTGGAAAGACAGAAATTGAGTGTCGCTTGATTATTTTTGACCGAAATGGAACTCTCGTGGACCAGCAACATTTTCTTTTGAATTTGGCGAAGGCTCGATTTCAGAGTCTATCTAAAATTGCTGGTGTTCATGTAGCTAAGCTCTGGGAGAAAGCCGTTGGAACAGACTTAAAGCACGGATGCGTCGACCACAATGGACCATTGGCTACTGCACCCCAGCGAGAAGAGCTGTTAGTTGCCGCGTCAGTGATATACCAGTGTGGGCACTCATGGAGCGAGGCGAAAAAGATTGCTCAAGAAGCATATGACCAAGCTGACGAGTCTTTAAAGCCAACGTATGGTTGCGTCCTCTTTGAAGGGGTATCTGATATACTGAGAGAATTAAAGTCTAATGGTGTGAAACTTGCAATTGCAACAACAGACAGCCACAAGAGAACAGAAGAGTCATTAAATTCCCTTGGAGTAGCGCAGTTTTTTGATGCGATCATTGGCGCAGACGACGTAGAGAATTCCAAACCAGCGCCTGACATGGTTTTAGAAGCATGCAGACAAACTGGTTGCAGACCTGGCGACGCGGTGGTTGTAGGCGACTCCTCAAGTGACATGATGATGGGAAAAAATGCTAAAGTAAAGAAGTGTATCGCTGTCTTAACAGGTTTTACCCCAAAAGAGAAACTGCAAAAAATCGCAGATGTGGTTATTGAGTCAGTCAATGAGATCAAATCCAAAAATGACCCGTGATAAAAGGAAATTGCCCAATATGAGCAACGCCGACAAATTCTTGGAAGGAATAAAAGCTGTGACACCATTAACTTTGGGAGTGGCCTCTTTTGCCATAGCATATGGGCTACTAGCTAGAAAAGCTGGTCTTTCTCTTTTCAGTTTAACTTTAATGTCTCTTTCGGTATTTGCTGGCGCCGCGCAGTTCTTGACAATTTCAATGCTGATTTCTGGCACTCCATTCATTTTGATTCTTTTCACAACATTCGTGGTAAATTCCAGATATCTTCTGATGAGCGCTTCTTTAGGATCATACACTCGCAAATGGGGGACTGGATGGCAGATTCTTTTATCTTTTTTACTAAGTGACGAGTCATACGCGCTAACCATATCTTATTTTATGAAGAATGAGCCTAACAAATACTATCAACTAGGGGTTAGTTTAGGGCTCTACATAGAGTGGGCTATATTCACTTTGATTGGGGGTCTCTTGGGATCATTTTTGGGCGGTCCTCAGACTTGGGGATTGGATTTTGCTCTTCCGGCAACTTTCATCGTTATCATTTTGCCTATGATAACGACTTGGAGGCACGTCACAGTATGCCTTGCCACCGCGGTTTTCTCCACTATCGGTTTGGTATTTTTACCAACGAAATGGTACATCCCATTTGCTACTGTTCTAGGAACAATTGTTGGAGGGGTGCTTGAATTTTGGAAACGGAAATAGTTGGATTAATTATAGGAATAGCAGCTTTAACCTTTTTTACACGGTTCGCTTTTGCTGTTGTACTTAAAAAAGTCAAAATCTCGGAGAAATGGAACAGATGGATAGTTTACAT
>JAIMAA010000181.1 GCA_023512225.1 Candidatus Bathyarchaeota archaeon | reverse complement strand
GCAACTGATAAATTTGGTATAACCGCTACCACTCCTCACGATTTTTGGAAAAGATATAATCAATGGAAACGAGAAGCAGGGTGTAAGTTATAGGTGAAGCAGCATGGCTAAAATTAGAAAGCTAGAACTAACCTACTCAGAGTGCAAAGAACTTTTGGATCTTTTAGATGAACATATAGATGATTTGGAACGCTGGGAACCAATTGATCCTGAAAAGCTTAAAGCCCACAAAGAGTATCTGCAAGCAGTACAAGCCTTAAGAAGGAAAATGCAAGAAGCGTGTTCTATTAAATGAGGGGAAACAAATGGACTGCAGCTATATTTCAAGTTTAATGCTCGCTACAAGAAATGAGAGGGCGGTGAAGCTGCATGGCTGAGTAGTCGAAACTGTGGTTAGTTGCAACAAGTATCGACAAAGTTGGTGATAAACTTTATAATAGTCCCTTGCACATATTAAATTACCGGAGAAGCTCGAAGCCCAATGGAGGTGAAGAGACATAGATCTTTCATGGCTCAAAGCACTAGCAATTCATATTTTTGTTAATCTCTACGCAATGTTTTACGCTGGACTTTTGATATTAGCATGTGTTTATTATCAAAGCTGGTTACCCCTGGCAATCGGTTTGCCGCCGGCGATCGCAGTGAAGTATTGGATTCTTCGAAGAAGAGAGAGAAATTACGCGAAGCTCATGGTAGAAGGAGAATATATCAAAGGATGGGATCCAGAAAAGAAGATTCAAGAGTACATCCAATTACTTGATAAAGAATCGGAAGACCAACGAAAAGGCGAACCAACGAGAGATGAATAAGTTTAAGTGTGACAATTGCAGAACTGCGTTTAGGTTAGTAGGGATAGAGAATAATGCCAGAATCGCCGGTGGCCTCTAAGTATTGTGCAAGGAGATGAGAGATGTCAGAAGAAGAGTGTGTCTCATGTGTGATAGCTGAAAAGTTCTGTTCAGCTTTGCCTAATCCTCTACAAGAAGTGTGCAAAGGAATAGTTCGGCAGATTCGTGAAGGCAAAATATCAGGTGTTGAAGCGCGCAAGATGCTAGAGGCGCAGGTGAAGGATAAAGATCTCCTCCTTAAAGCTCAGAAAGCTGCAGAGGAAGTGGCAAAGGATCTTCTTAGTCGATCTTCTCCACAGTAGGCGTATAATATATTGAGAATTGAAGATTATTATCCATTATGTAAGGCAAGAGATGTCCACAATCTATTTGCTATCACTTTCACCTTCACGAAGTTTAGAAGAAGCTTTCAGCTTAACCGCTTGCTCTGCTAAAACTGAAAGCGGAGGTAGATTCTTCCAAGCTTCGCTCTTCAATATGATATGAAATCCAAAGATTGCATATCTAATAGCCGCGCTTCTGTTTCCACGACTTCCAATTATCTCTGCAATGTCATCTATTAGTTTCAAATCCGCTTTCGGCATTCTTAATGAAATCCAAACTGAACCTTGATCATTAAGTTTTTTAGGTGTCACAGTTGCTTATTTATAGGAAATCATATATTAATTTATCCGAAGAAAAGGTGAATATATATGCCAGGAATAGCTGAAGCACAAGCTAAATGGGAACGCAAGACTAGCGGCAAAGGCGCAAAATGGAAGGCCCGTGTCACAGGCAAAGAGGCTACATATTGCAAAGCAATCAGTGACTTCATCGGTGCTCCAGCCGGTGGAGTATGTGCAGAGTGGGCTAGAGGAGTTGGAGCAGTATCCGCAGAAGACTTCAATCGAGCGATCACTGGAAAAGGTCCTAAATGGGCTGCTCGTTACAGAGAGGCTGTGACAGCTCCATAAAAAGACACACAAGTAAAAGAATCATACTACCAACATCCTCTCTTTTTTTTGTATTTGAAAGTTTAACTGTGTGAGATAGTGAAGAAAAAGAAGGAGAGTATTCATTCTTCTTCAGGAGATTCTTTAGTTGCTTCCTCTACTGCTTCTTCGGATATTTCCTCTTCTGGCACCTTCACTGGTTTTTCAATTTGTGGAGGAGGAAGAAGCTCTTGTACAATACCTTTAACAGTTTCGTAGCAGTCTTTGCAGATTCCATGTGGAGTCATGTTCCAAGGGGCCGCTTCCTTATATAATTCTTCATCCATCTTCTCTTTCTTCAATTATTCACTATTGTCTAAACTTTACGGCGCATCCTCACTTTTGGCTTTTGGGTTTTTGCTCCAACAGAAAAAGGGGGGATTGTGGGGTTTGGCTGTTTTATTCGGTTAGGGCTTTAGCCATTTTCTCAGCGATTTCACTGACTTCAGCGTATTCCTCTCCTACTGATTGCAGCTTGTCGGCGACTTTTTGTAGGAACGGTATTAGTCTTCCGCTTTTTACAAGTGCCTTAAGCTTTTCTCTGCTGCTGTCGTCAAACCATTGCGTCCACCGATGTGCTCTATC
>JAIMAA010000180.1 GCA_023512225.1 Candidatus Bathyarchaeota archaeon | reverse complement strand
GCATAATTGCTTACAACCTCACTTTGAACAACGTCAGCCAATCCTTTGATCTTTAAGTCCTCGACGAAAAAGTCGTTTTGCCCACCATATGGGAGATAAATTATGTTATCATTCTTCAAGAAAGTGAAGTACTTTGCTATCTCCTTAGGTCGTCCAGCCATTGCTATCAAGTAAGTCGGGTGATTGATGATCTGTGTTCGAACTATCCCCTTTTGGACTTTCGCAGTTTTGTATTGAAGAAAAGTCTCATTTTCGATAACTAAACCTTCATGCTTTACAATTCCAGAACCAAAAAGTAGCTCTTCAAATTCGTCTTTAATTCCAGTTCTATCTATGCCAAGCATTGCTCCGAAGATTCCTGCCACAGATGTAGGTAATGGCATTGGGTAC
This sequence comes from Candidatus Bathyarchaeota archaeon, assembly GCA_023512225.1. Taxonomy (GTDB): domain Archaea; phylum Thermoproteota; class Bathyarchaeia; order Bathyarchaeales; family Bathycorpusculaceae; genus DSLH01. The sequence continues at coordinate 2,017 of JAIMAA010000180.1, read as the reverse complement.
GTAAGTCTGAATCCTTTAGTATAGTGAACTTTGAAGAAAGCTTCGTAGAAAGTTATTTCAGCTAAGATGGCTTGCATGGTTTATGTATTTCCCAAATAGAACGCAATTATTTTGTTTATCGCGTCTTGTGCGGTGATTATCGGCACTGGTATGTTCTGCAAGCTTTTTGTAATACCTTTGTAGTCAATCAGGTATGCCTCGGCTTTCTTGTTTCTGACAGCGTCCAGATTGACAAACATATTCAGTTTTTCTGCATCGATTGCTTCGTCTTGCAGTTTGTAGTCAAGATATTGATAGATGGGCATAGCCCCATAGGAAAGTGATATCAATGCAGCATAATATTCAGGCACATTGAGCGAATTTGTTCTTCTGGGAAGAACATATGAAGGTGTCAGCAAGATGTCGAGAAAGTCCCTTAGCCTCTTTCTGCGATCTTCAAGAGACAGTTGGGAAGGAAGATCGTCGGGTGCACCTTTTTGTTTTTTGTCTTCTGTGAAGTCGCCTATGTAATCATACAACAAGCAATTCAATCTTCCAATGAAATCTGCAACTTCGACTTCAAAAGGAACAGGGTTTGAGCCGCTTGCAATCTGTCTTGGAAACCTGGCTGCGAACTCGGCAACTATCGACGTGTCCTTTAATGCCCTTAGGTAAGAAAATGATACAGGTGCTTGGCGCCTTCGGGCTTGTTCTCTGCGCCCCATGGTTACCATGTATCCAAACAAGTCATTGTCAATGAATCTATCTGGTCGTCCTGAATCGCTCAGTCTAAGAGCTTCAACGGCATCAGGATTTTCTACAAAAGGGTCTATTTCATAGCCTCGTTCCTTTAAAGCTTGTCTAATAGAATATTTTATTGCTCGGGATGAGACGAAAGGAAGCACTTCTCCAGCAGTTGAATACATTTTCTTTAGAGTTACCCTTGTCCCTATGACTTCATCAGCATTGACATTTCCATAAATCCTTGCCAATATTGAGATCTGCACTGCTTTTCTGCCTTTGACTTCCATCTTATTCACCTTCACCTTTTTTTCTATTCCCAGCACTCGCAAGCGAGTTTAAAAATCCAGACAAGACAGCCGATTTAACATAACGAAAACTATCACCATGCCATCTGACTTCAAACAATTTGCCATACATTGAAACATCAATTGCTATATTTCGGTTAGTTTTGTATTCTGTCAATCTCCCAGATAACTTCTCCAGAAATCTGCCTGGAAGATCCTCGCCTCGAACATCAAAAATCAGCCTTCTAAGAAGGTCGTCTCCCTTATCGCTTCCTTTAAGAATAGTCCTTCCAACAGCGCAGGCCCAGTTATATATCTCTTCGTACAATGAATTGCCCTCCGTATCTTTGAATTAATGCGACAGTTAACTTTTAAAATTTGCTACACCTTGAACAAATTGCTGAACACATAGATTATGGTCTAAAAAGCGAAAACTAACATTGTTGGCATGTTTGTTTGTGTCCGCATCCGCCTTGGCACTTGTGCTTAGCTACTCGTATGGGCGGTAGTTCCTCATCCCGTATAATCCGTTTGATGTGTCCCAAAACCCGTTTAACATAACTCTTCATACTCGGCGTAACATCAACCCGCAAAATCAACCTTTCAGGAATGTAATTCACGAAACCACGCTTAACCACTGTGCTAAAATTCTCTTCAACAAGCAACGCATACCCAACCAACTGATACTTGTGATCCATGCAAACCTTGCCACTATCAGAATTCATGTTCTTGTATTCCACAGGAATGTACTCTCCTTTCGCTGTCTTTATTATGTAATCCACATTTCCCTGCAACCCAAGCACGCTGGAACTTAATGGAGTAAATAGCAGCTTCTCTGCCCCAACAAACTCGGGTGAATAGTAAACAGCGTCTTTCCTTCTAAGCTCTTTCCGCACATAGTCCTCATGCTGCTCCTTGCCCTCTTCCTGCTGTGAACCAAAAACAGGCGTCGCATGCAAAACACGGTCAAAATAAACCAGCCTCGGACAATAAACATAATGCTTGATATC
>JAIMAA010000179.1 GCA_023512225.1 Candidatus Bathyarchaeota archaeon | reverse complement strand
GTTGAGGTGAATTTCACCCTCATACCTGGTTCGACACCGTTTGCGGCTTCCGGGTTTACTTCCAGTACGTATTTAGACGGACTCCCGGGCGCATAGATTTCACATTCCGCATAAGGGTTTTGTTTGCCTATGCACGGCTCGGCGTTTCTAACCATGTGCACTATTTTGCCATCCTTGTCTATCCAGAGCATGGCCAGATTAATAAGGGGGTCTTTCATCCAGAACCGGTGATAGCCTTCTTTATCGTATATAAAAATCATCCCACAGGTGCGGCAAAGGCTCTCTCTTCCCTCGAGTCCTCTCTCTTTATTTTTGGCTATTTCCGCATCTATATTCAACCCGTTGGGTAAGGTTATTTTGTAAGAGTCTGTGGCGAAACTCGATGGAGCTAGGAATAAAAAAATGAAAAGTAGCTTGATCATAATTTCGCCATTCCTGAATACCGGCCTCGCATTGACTCATCAGAAATCTATCTGAAGAAGAATCGTTGCCTCATCTAAGAATCTATTCAAAATAGTCTCCCCTTAGACAGAGAACGGGAGGCATAGATGAGGCTAACCATGAAAGAAAGGAGATCGGTCACTGCAGTAGTGGCTAAGAGGTATCAGAAGGCCACCAAGAAGGAGAAGAGCACCATCTTAGGGGAGTACATACAACTGACCGGGTATAATCGCTGTTACGCTGCTTTTCTGTTAAGGAATCATGGTCGGAGAATGAGGATTAATAACCACACTGTTTTGGTGGGGGACTGTAGAAAGAAGGCCAAAAGAACTAGGGATAGGACCTACGATGGGGAGGTGGTTAGGGTTTTGAAGAAGATATGGCAGATCATGGGCTTTATATGTGGGAAGAGACTTAAGCCCGCCCTGAAAGAGGTCATTCCGGTGTTGGAGAAGCATAAGGAGATAGAGATTGATAAGATCGTCCGGGAGAAGTTGTTTAAGATATCTGCGGCCACAATAGACCGGGTCTTAGCACCGGAGCGTAAGAAGATGACCCTTCGCCAAAGAGCCCGGACTAAGCCGGGCACATTGCTGAAGCATCAGATACCGGTAAGGACCTTCTCCGAGTGGGACGAGCAAAGACCCGGTTTTGTAGAGATAGACCTGGTCGGGCACGAAGGAGGAGACCCCAATGGGGATTACATCCAGACCCTGGACATGACCGATATATGCACCGGTTGGACGGAGACCCAGGCGGTTAGGAACAAGGCCCGGGTGTGGGTGTTTGAGGCTCTTAAGGAGATAAGAAAGCGCTTACCCTTTAAGCTCTTGGGAATAGATTCAGACAATGGAGGAGAGTTTATAAACGATCATTTGCTTGGTTATTGCATGGGGGAGAAGATTACTTTTACCCGGGCCCGGCCTTATCGGAAGAACGACAACTGTTATGTGGAACAAAAGAACTACTCAGTGGTCAGGCGGGCGGTGGGTTACCATCGTTACGATACTCCCCGGCAGCTACGACTGTTAAACCAATTGTATTCCCGTTTACGGTTATATACTAACTATTTCCAGCCAGTGATGAAACTGGAGGAGAAGATCCGGGTAGGAAGCAAGGTGAAAAAAAAGTATGATCGGCCTAGGACCCCTTATCAAAGAGTTTTAGAATCGCCCCTGGTGGAGAAAGAAGACAAGAAAAAGTTAAACCAAGAGTATGCTAAACTAAATCCGGCAGAGCTGAGAAGACAGATAACCATGCTACAGATTAAGCTCAGAAAGTTAGCAGCAAAAGAAAACTTAAGAAAAAGAAATCAAAAACAGGATAATAAAAATGAAAAAAATCAAAAAGATTTCGAGTATATTTTCCGTGAGGCAACGAATTAAACTCTTAAATAGATTTTTACGTGAGGCAATAGTGGAATACGATGAAGGGATGTGAGTAGTTATTAGAATCATTGGATGAATCAGACAAAAGTTATTGCACCTTCCGAACAATCAAAAGTAACGATTTTTTCGGCCAAATTCAAAAGAGTGTTGAGTTACCAAAACACAAAGGCCCAAGTAAAACAAAAGAACTTTGTATTCTTCGTGTTTTAGTGCCTTTGTGGCAAACAGTTAATTTTACTTTTCAAAAAGCTTCTTATACTCCCCGTACCCCTCTTTCTCCAAGTCCTCTTTCGGGATAAAGCGAAGGGAGGCAGAGTTTATGCAATAACGTAGCCCGGTAGGCTCAGGTCCATCGTCGAAAACGTGCCCTAAATGGGAATCGGCATGCTTGCTTCTGACCTCTGTTCTTACCATGAACAAGCTTGTGTCCTCTTTCTCCACGACATTTTCCGGCTCGAGCGGTTGGGTGAAGCTTGGCCAGCCCGTTCCTGAATCATATTTATCCAGAGAGCTGAAAAGGGGCTCTCCAGAGACTATGTCTACGTAGATACCTTCCTTTTTGTTATTCCAGTACTCATTACTGAAAGGCCTCTCCGTGCCCTCTTCCTGTGTAACCTGGTACTGTAG
>JAIMAA010000178.1 GCA_023512225.1 Candidatus Bathyarchaeota archaeon | reverse complement strand
GTTCATCTGACACATCGAATTGCCTGAATGAAGGCCTAATGACAAGGCTACCGCCTCAGAGGGAGAAAAAAAGTGTCAAGAGGCGTGTAGTATTACGAGGTAAATCGGCGCATACTTTTACGAGGTATGTGCCTTCCCATGGAATCATTTTGAGCATCATTTTCCCCTAAGCTTCCTCCTTGGTAGGTCCCTTGAGTCTCATATTCAGGTTTCTCAGCCTGAAACTCCGTCCGTCGATGTTGAAGATGTGAGACTTATGAAACAGCCGATCCAGGATCGCCGTTGTCGCCATCTCGTCTTGGGAGAAAATCTGAACCCAGTCCTTGACCGAACGGTTGGAAGTCAGGATGGTGCTGCCTTTCATGTACCGGGCGGAGACAAACTGAAAGAAAAGATGCGTCTCTTGCCGGTCGAGCACCTGATAGCCCAACTCATCCACCACAACCAGGGCTGTTTTGACATAAGCCCGGCCTCGCTGCTTGGCCACGGGCACGTCAGCTCGCCGCTTGAGCTGCTGGAGCAGTTCCTCGACCGTGTAGTAGATGACACTCCAGCCAAGCTCAATCGCCCGGACTCCCAGGCCTACGGCCAGATGGGTCTTGCCCACGCCCGGCGGCCCAAAAAAGAGCACGTTCTCATGCCGGCGGACAAAATCACAGGTCGCCAGCTCCTCGACCTGGCTTTTTTCCACCGACGGCTGGAAGAGATAATCAAAATTCTCAAGCCTCATCCCTTTGGGAAGACCGGAGACCTTTAATGAGGCGGCAATCCGGCGCTCTTCTCGAGCCTCCACCTCAAGGCTCAGCACCTTTTCGAAAAACTCCAGGGCTGAGCTTTTCTGCTTCGAGGCCTCAGAGAGAAGCTCCGGGATCAGGGCTGAGGTGTGGGTCATCTTCAGAAGTTCCATCTTCTGCTGAATCGCCTCCAAACTCATGCCTCTCTCCTGCGAATGATCTCCTGATAGATCTCCACTTGACGCCGGGCCACTTCCAACCCCCAGCGCCGGACCACAGCGCTGAGAGTGACCTCTGGCGCCTCGAGCGCTTGCTCGGAGAGCCTCACCATGCCCCGCGTCCCAGGCAAATAGGCGAAACGCTCAACGACTTCGCCCTCATGCCAGACGACGATCTCCTGGCCCGTGTTCACACAAAGAACGCTTCTGTCCCTGAAAACGCCTGGAACCTGATAGTAATTGCCGTCAAAATACACGGTCCCGTCCCGCCTCACCCGGGTCCGCGTCTCCTTCAGAGGCAAAACAGGAAAAACCGAAGGGAGAGGCCGAAGATGTGTCTTCTCATAACCAAAGCTCTCAGCCACGCTCAGGCCGGTCGCTCCACACCGCCATTGCCTTTCCAGGTCTGTCAATAGGCCGTCCGTTTGAGCCTGAAGCTCCGCCAGGTCGCCAAACACCCGATGACGAAAATCCAACCGGCTAAACAGATCCCGAATCCGCTTCTCCATTTTCCCCTTGTCCTCCGGCGCCCCGGGCCTTCCCGGAAAAACTTCCACCCCAAGCCCATGCATGTACCGGCGATAGCTCTCGTTGAGAACTGAGTCTTGTCCCTGCCACCGAAGGATGGCCGACTTCAAACAATCTGTCCGGACCACCCGGGGAAGCCCGCCAAACACCCGGAACGCTTCCTGATGGCCGTGAATAAACGCCTCAAGGTCCTTCTTTTCACTGAAGCGCACGACCATCTTCCGGCTGAACCCCAGGGCAAAACACAGCGCCTGCACCTTAACCCAGTTTCCGGCTCTGGCCATCTGCACCCAAACGTCCTCTTTCCAGTCCACAAAACTCAGAGCTCCAGGCGGCGTCTCCACTCGCACCCACGCTCTCTTCTTATGAAACTGCGGGCACGCCTTCCGGATATATCGCCTGAAGGCATCGTAGGAACCCTCGTACCCCTGGTCCCTTCTCAACCAGGCATAAAGCGTCTTCAGAGTGGGCCGGCGTCTGTCATCCTCATAACCCTTCGCCCACTCCTCAATCACCCCACGAAATCTCTCCAGCAAGGAACGCTTGAGCCGACGCCCGTCTTCTCTGCCCGAAAGCCTCCTTTTGATCCGGTAGCGGATCGTGCCCTCCGTCACTCCGAGCTTGCGGGCAATCTCCGAGTTCGAGTATTCCACCACCTTCATCTTCATGATAAAATCAACTTGGTCAGGCATAAGTCTTGGCCCTGGCATCCAGACCTCCTTTCGTTTCCAAAAAATCTTAAAGGAGAGGATGCCACATCTTTTGAATTTTTCAAGGCCGTGCCTTCTAAATAAAACAACCCTAAATCAATCGCACCTTGTCCACACAAAAATGGATCCCCGAGCGCTCGTAAATCTATGCGCCGATCCGTTCGTAATATATCACGCCGCTTAACACAGCAAGCTAAGTTTGGCGTCCATTAAATCCTAACGTCTGTGTAAATTTGGGAACTTCTTAAAAGATCCCCAAGAAATCAAAAAACTTTTTTGGTTATGATATATGGAGTTTGAGCGCAAAGATCCCTGAACACCAGCAAAATCGATGGCTATAATATTATATAT
>JAIMAA010000177.1 GCA_023512225.1 Candidatus Bathyarchaeota archaeon | reverse complement strand
GAGTGTGACAAGTGCGGTAGTCAGATGCAGCTCAAGACCGGTCGTTTCGGCAAGTTCTTCGGTTGCACCAATGCCAGCTGCAAGAACACCCGCAAGTTGCTCAAGAACGGTGAAGCGGCGCCGCCGAAGATGGACAAGGTGGAGATGCCCGAGCTCAAGTGCGAGAAGGTGGACGACACCTATGTGCTGCGCGATGGTGCTTCGGGGCTGTTCCTGGCTGCCAGCCAGTTCCCGAAGAACCGCGAAACGCGTGCGCCCCTGGTGTGCGAGATTGTTCCGCACGTTGGAATAATACAGCCTTTGGTTTCTAGACACTTAAAAATCCTAAAGAACTGCGGACTGGTAAAGCACAGAAAAGACGGAAACCGTAGACTATACTCGGTCACTGATCCGGTGATATTCAAAATAATTGACTCAGTCACTGTGGATTTGATGCAGACGCTGTCAAAGCGTATTATTGAGCAGATAGCTTAGGAGTGAGTGGGAAGATTGGTTGTAAAGGTTGAAGTCTTCACTGCAGAGCCACCTTGTGCGGGCTGCTCGAAACTCTTGGAAATTGCAGATCAGCTAAAAGAGAAGTATGACGAAAGAGTGGAAGTGACAAAGCATATCGGACCATGTGAAGAGTTCAGCAAGTATCATTTGACTGTGGTGCCTGCAGTGGTTTTCAATGAAGGAAGAATAAAAATTATGGGTGTTTGTCCAAGCATGCAGACGATTGAGGCATCATTAAAGGAGATGGGTGTTTAACATGGCAATAAAGGTTGAAGTTTTCACTTCAGAACCACCATGCTCTGGTGGAAGGCTACTGCTGAAGCTAATTGACAAAATAAGAGAAGAATATAGAGAAAAGATTGAAGTTGAAATCTATAAGGGCGTCAACCCCAAACTTAACGAGTACAACATAGGAACAAGCCCCGCAGTAGTTATTGATAAAGACATTAGAATTATAGGCGTTTGCCCCAGCGAAGAAACACTGAAAGAGGCTCTGAGGGAGGCTGGAGTATAAAAATGCCAAGCGCAGAAGGCGCTATTAGGCCAGCTTGGCGTGGGATTCCACGCGAAGAGATAGATTGGCATCCCACTGTTGACCCAGAGCTTTGTATAGGATGCGGTATTTGTGTGCTGGGCTGTGGCAAAGGAGTATACCAGTTTGACTATGAAAAGAACATTGCCGTAGTCGCCAATCCACTAAACTGTCTTGTTGGATGTACAACTTGCGAAAACACTTGCCCACAACATGCAATCAGTTTTCCATCAATGTCATACTTGCATAAAACAATAAAGAAACGAGGAGTTATCCAACACAGCAGAAAAGAATTGATGTCAAACAAGGCAAAATACGAATATAAAAAATGATCGAAGGCATTTTTGTTGGAAACCAAAATCTTGAGTCAAAGAATGGAAAAAATTCTAGGCTTAGACACTCCTCCACTAGCTGTAAAAATCATAAAAGTAGGAGAAACCTTGCCTAGTGTAAAATCTCCGCCGCAGAAATCCCGATATTGTCAGCTTCTTACGTTGGCTAGAAAAGGGCAAACGCTGATGTTGACGGCTGAAGATTTCGCCTGTACCGCAGCGAAGGCAGCGTTAGGTTTTGCTCTGTTGCCAGAAAAATCTCCACTGGAGAAATGCTTTGTGCACTTGGACTTTTCGTGAGTAAAGAGGCTGCAGCAAAAACAATGAGCATGATACCAAAAATAAAACTTGGAACAACAAAAGCAGTGATTGCTGGATCGTTAAAGGATTTTCCCATGGTTCCAGACGTCATTGTGGTTGAAAGTATTCCTGAACACATAATGTGGCTTTGCTTAGCGAGAAACTTCAAGGAAGGCGGCAGACTGAACTTTAGTTCTTCCATTTTCCAATGCTGTTGCGTTGACGTGACAGTTGTCCCATACCTAACTGGTGACATAAACATAAGCCCAGGTTGCTATGGTTGCCGAGAGGCGACGGATACACCGCCAGAACACATGTTTATGGGAATACCAGCGAAACTTCTGGGCGAGGTTGTTGAGTCGCTGGAAGCCTTATCTCAAAAGGCGATGAAGACTGTTAGAGAGAAAAGAGTTTACAAGCTTTACACTGGCATTGAAGAGGAAAGAACTGGTTGAAACAAAGCGATTTCATCGACCTTCTCTTTCCTGAAGCCTTTGTCAAGAAAATTGACATAAAGGAAATAACGCCCTGCACTGCAGACCCAGACAGAATAAAGTTCTTAGCCCAAGCAGACAAACCTCTCGGAGACATACTTCCAATTCTTTATCTATCGATTCCAAATGCAAAATACTCTGAAAAACTAGAAGCATTAAGTTACAGATACAAGCAGCATTTGGTAACGATATTTTCCACTGGCAGAATTGGAATGACATACGTTAAAGACAGAAATGAAGCAGAACAACTCGTTGAAGAAGCGAAAAATCTCATAAACCGTGCTTTCTTGCATCTAAAAACTCATGGAAAACCAACACCTCAGCTGATTGAAGCAAAAAAGGAGTTGGATCCAATGAAGATTTACGAGAAACTACCAAAGACTAACTGTAAAGAATGTGGAGAACAAGGATGCTTCGTTTTCGCAGCAAAACTCCTAAACAGTGAAAAATC
>JAIMAA010000176.1 GCA_023512225.1 Candidatus Bathyarchaeota archaeon | reverse complement strand
GTTCAGAGACGATGGTACTTATTTCCTGGCCTTGTGCTCGTCCTTTTAGCTGGGGCATGAGCTGTGACATGACCTTGCCTTTGTCTTTGGGGCCTTTTGCCCCCAGTTCTTCAATTACTTGGCGGGCTAGTTTTATAATTTCATCACGGCTCACTGGCTCGGGTAGATAGCCAAGAATTATATCCAGCTCTGCCTTTTCCTTAGCTACCAGGTCTTTGCGATTGCCCTTCTCGAAAGCCTCTATGCTCTCACGGCGCATTTTGGCCTCTTTCTCAAGGACAGCGATTATTCCGCTATCATCCAGTATCTTCTGCTGGGCAATCTCGGCGTTTCTTATGGCCGCCATTGCCGACCGTAACACTGTTGACTTCAGGTTATCCCGGTCTCTGATCGCCTGTTCCAGATCGAGTTTGATTCTCTGGCTTAATGAGGACATTTTCTACCTTGCGCCGCTTCTGCTGCTCTTGCGCCGCTTTGCTGCTTCTTTGCGCTTTCGTTTCACACTCGGTTTTTCATAAAAGCTACGCCGCCGCACCTCGCTTATTATGCCCTCTTGTTGCACTTTCTTGGTGAAACGTCTTAACAGACTTTCAAAACTCTCTCCGGGTTCAAGTTTTACTTCAGGCACACTAGATCACTTCCTTTTTATCGTGATATTGCATCAACTACCCACCTTCAATTAGCAGGGGGGCGAGTCAACGAGGATTCATTTTAACCTTTAAGCAAAATGGTGTCAAGGGAGTTGTTGTCGAGAAGCTAGAATAATACTTTTTATCTTGATGCAAGAATAATACCTCCTGGTCTTGGTCTATCTACAAAAAGTAAGGGCTTAGACCTTTGTTTAGTGATATAGGGCAATTCACATATAAACTCATTATTGTGCCATACCCTTATCTTGATTCCCGGCTGAATATGTAGCTTAACTTTAAAGGCTACCATATTGTATTGTCTTGGGATAGTGTAAGTAACTCCATCAAGGCTGAAGGAGTTGTCTTTGGCTACTTTGCGCTCCTCTTTGAAGCAAAAGATGTCATCTAAGTTTAGACCATCTGATGGCCTGGTTACCGAAGGGTTAAGTCGGGAGGAAGGAATTACCCCAGTATCTCTGTTTACATGGCAGGTGTTATACCAGTTAATCCATCTCTGAAATTGTCTGTCCATTTCTTCTATGGTAATAGCTGTATGCTCCGGGATAAACCTCTCCTGAATAAAGCGGAAAATCCTTTCTATCTTTCCCTTTGCTCGGGCATTTTCTGGCTCATGGGGTAAAAGGACAATCCCAAGCTCAATTAAAGCCCTATGGATCTCAGTTATTGTCTTGCCGGCTAAAGTCTCTTCTTTGTAGTCAAAGAAGCGGCTATTTCCATGCCTTATCACCTTAAACTTGGAGTCGTTGTCTACATAAAGCGTGTTAAAAAGCCCATATTTTTCGATAGCTTCTCTTAACACCAGCATGTTGTTATAAGTAGAGTCAGAGTCCATAAAATGTCCTGAGATAATTGTCCTGGAATAATCATCCAGGATAAGGATCAGGGTAACCTGACGATAACCCTCAAGCCAGCATCCACAAGTAGAATCCATCTGGTATATTTCGCCAAAAGCTTTAGCTTCAAAACGGATTGCCGGGCGTCTTCTTTCCCTGGAGCGGGTATATTTTCCTGCCTCAATAAGGATTTTCCTCACCGTAGTCGGATGAATCTTTATGCCATATAGCTCATTCATAAGCTCAGCAATAAAGGGATTAGATCGCTTTGGTCTTTCCTCTTTAAGCATTATCACTGCATTCCTGACGTTCTGGGGGAGTTTGTTCCAGGCGGGATGCCGGCGCTGATAAACAAGACAACGGATATCTCCTTTTGCCCTTTTAAGCTTCCCTATGAGAAGCTTGGTATGGGATAATGATAAACCAAGCTCCTCAGCTGCCTTTCTTTGGCTTATTTGTCTGTTTACCGCTAACATTAGAGCCTGATGTCTCTGAATCACCTTGAGTAACTTTACCTCCATGGGCAGTACCTCCTTTTGGAGAATACTACCCGTTACTCAAGGTATTATTCTTGCGTCAACGTTATAGTATTATTCTACCGTCAAGCCAACAAGCCATCTTGACATCATCAGTGGTAGAATCTATACTGGTAACCAACAACTCTCTATGTTATGCCCCGTCTGTCAGAAAGCCACCATAGTGATTGAGTACAAGTGCATCGAGCTCGACTACTGCACCGAATGCCACGGGGTCTGGTTCGATGCCGGTGAACTAGGGCTGCTGCTGAAGTCGCTGGGGGTCGAATCCCAGAAACTACCTGTGGAGAGCCTGTTAGACACCCCCGAGCCCGACCACAAAGAGAAGCACCACCGCTGCCCCATCTGCTGGCAAAAGATGCGCAAGGTGGCTCTGGGGGAAGACCTACCAACAATAGACGCCTGCCGGCGGGGCGACGGGCTGTGGTTCGACGGCGGCGAGCTCGCCCGGCTGCTCGGTGAGCTGGCAACGGTACCAGCCTCTCCCAGTCCTCAGCAGCAGATTACCGATTTCCTGCGCGATGTCTTCCAGTGCACACAATCAGCGCCCAGAACAACATAATATGGAGGTTTAGAAATGATCGCATTATGGGTTGTCCTAGGCATCATCGCTATTCTAGCTATCATCTTCATCGCCACCTACAATGGTCT
>JAIMAA010000175.1 GCA_023512225.1 Candidatus Bathyarchaeota archaeon | reverse complement strand
TCTTCATCCTGTTAGCTACCAACATATCCACGTTGCCCTCTATGGCCCCTAAACCTCTAAGACCGTTATCTCCCACCTCCAGCCTGTAGTCCCTTAACCCAAAGGCGTTTTGCATAAGATAGCCCCTCAGCCGGGAAATCTCCTTGGCTTGGTCACCAAATGCCTTCTGCTGAGCCTGGATTAAGAGCTTGTCAACTTTATCCACTTCGCCCTGGATACATGCCCTATAAGTCTCCGCGGCAAGCTCTTTATCGAGAGTCTGATTAAGAGCTCTTTTCAGGTGAAACTTATCTAACTCATAGATGCTACCAAAAAGCTCCACACCCTGCTTTACCCAGGAAGCACCATCGCCACCAACGATTACTCTTCCCACTCTGGATAGGTCGTATTTCTTAGCCAGGGCGAGGGAGAAAGCCTCCCAGAACCTTTCCCCATCCATGATACCTGTGTAGACTGTTTTCTCGGTAAGCCGGTAGCGGTCTTTGCCTACTTTCTTCCAACCCTCATAGGCAACACCAGCTTTTACCTCAGCTCGCCTTGTTTCTTCCCTCTGCAGAGCAATGCTTGTGCCATCAGCTTCAATAAAAAGATACGGAACTACCTTACCCTTACTTTCCGGGATAACCCCACCTTCATAAACCTCTTCTATTTCCCTTTCCTCGGCCTCAAGATAAGGATCAACAACTCTACCGAACAGACGGTTAATAGTGGTATGGGAGATGCCTGAGGGAAGTATTGTTCTTAAGATCTCCTCAGACCTCTGGAAGGGAAGGTGACTGCAGACAAAGGTAGCTAGCTCTTTTACTCTATAGCTCATATGGCAACCCTTATCCAGCCCCATTTTCTCATCCAAAAGAAAACGGTATTTCCCATTACCATCCTGGTATAGCCTTCGCTTGACTGTGACATTACCGAAAACTGTGGTTACCTGGTGCTCCTTGAAGCACTCTACTCTGAGGCTGTGGTCCTTTTCCTTCATCAGCTCATCGTCTATTTCTTCCAACAGAGCTTTGGCTACTTCTTGGGCTAAACTGCAAGCCCAGCTAAAGATTTCCTCCTCCCACTTTCCTACATCACTCTTGAGTTTTACTATTAACTCATCTATGCTTTCCATTGAGAGACCTCCTTAATCCAAAGATTAGCTTTTACAGCCACCCCGGGATTCTGCGGGGTCCCTCTTCTATTTTCAACCCCGACCGACCAAAATGTTACAGTACCAATTGCGTCATAATTATTGTTACCGAAAAGGGTATCGATGCGTCAAAATTAGTGTTACTGAAAGGAGGTAAGGTGACACGATGCAGCATAGTAGAATACGCCGAGGCAGTCCGGAAGCGTTATTTCCGGGCACGTAAGAAGGCAAAGACAGAGATGCTAAACGAGTTTGTAGCTACGACAGGTATGCACCGAAAGGCCGTGATCAGGTTACTGAATCGGAAGGGTAGGTGTTCAGGGAGCAAAAAGAGAGGGCGTCCGAAGCTGTATGGACACGAGGCGATGGTAGCACTGAAAGTGGCCTGGGAAGCTAGCGACTGCTTATGCTCCAAGCGTCTGCAGCCTTTTCTGCCGGAACTGGTGGGCATTCTGAAGAGATGCGGTGAGCTTAGCATGAGGGGGGAGACTGAGGCTCAGCTTTGCCGGATGAGTCCATCCACGATAGACCGTCTTCTCCGGAGGTGGCGTGTGAGCGGTAGACGCCGTGGTCTAAGCACCACTAAGCCAGGCACACTGTTAAAGAATTCGATTCCGATAAGGACCTTTAGCGATTGGAATGAAAACAAACCTGGTTTTCTGGAGGCTGACCTTGTTGCTCACTGTGGAGAGAGTGCAGAAGGCTTCTATCTCACTACATTATCCACCGTGGACGTAGCCACCGGCTGGTCTGAGCCGGTGGCAGTATGGGGCAAAGGGCAGGAGCGTGTTGGTGGTGCCGTGCACAATGTCAGAAAGCAGCTCCCCATGCCAATGCTTGGTTTAGATTCAGACAATGGCAGTGAGTTCATCAATCAAAGCCTGTATGACTACTGCCGGCGTAACGGTATCACCTTCACCAGGTCACGTTCCTACAAAAAGAATGACAGTTGTCATGTGGAGCAGAAGAACTGGACAGTAATAAGACGGGTGATAGGCTATGATCGCTTCAGTTCCAGGGCAGCATTCAAGGCATTGGAAGATATCTATGCGTTGCTACGTTTATACATCAACTTCTTCCAGCCTGTCTCGAAATTGGTGAGAAAGAGTCGGCACGGGGCTAAAGTGTACAAAGTGTATGATACTGCCCAGACGCCATACCAGCGCCTGGTAAAGAGCGGGGTGCTCACGGATGACAAAAGGCGTGAGTTGGCCGATACATACGCTGCTCTTAACCCGGTAACTCTTCTACGCCAAATTAGACAATCCGTGGAACAGCTTCATGCCCTGGCTGAAAGGTAACCTATATGATCAACTTGGTAACCGGGATTATGACGCAACAAGGAGGACTTCGGTAACACTTTATTTTGACGCAACACGGGGGGTGTATAAGTCAAGGACTTTTGCGACATTCCTCCTTTCTCAATGAGATAGCCAACAGGGCTCTTTAGTTGAAGAGACTTATGTGGTCTCTGCGTATTGTAGAAGATTAAGTAATCAGCGAGTTTCTGACGGAATAGTGGTTTGTCATAGATGATATCCAGGTTGTTAT
>JAIMAA010000174.1 GCA_023512225.1 Candidatus Bathyarchaeota archaeon | reverse complement strand
CCTACATTCTTATCCCTCATGGAAAACGTTAAAGAAAAACGACGTAAAAAACTTCTAGAAAAAGCATTAATAACAATTTTCATACTCATGATTATTTTCGCTCTAAGTGGCAACCTACTCCTAGGCCTTCTTAGGATAGGAGTGGACTCAGTTAGATTCGGAGGTGGAATTCTGCTCCTAATAATCTCTATCGATATGCTGAGCGGTCTCTCACGAACAAAAACAGTGGAACAAGAAGACATGATCGTAGTTCCCATCGCTTCACCACTTCTTGTTGGACCTGGAACAATAACAACTCTCTTAATTTTAGCCGCTACCTACCCAATTTACTTAATTCTTTCAGCCATTATTATTGCAACACTTCTTGTCTATATTACATTAAGATTGTCAGAAAAGCTCACCGCAGTTGTTGGACGCAACGGAGTACGAGCCATGGGACGTATAATGTCCATTATAATTGCCGCAACCGCTGCCGAAATGATCCACTCAGCATTATTAAACTGGGGGATTGCAAAAGCGTAATGCATAAAGCAGGAGAGTTTTTGAAGCTGATTCGCCCTGCAAATTGTATCCTTATGGGGTTCGCTGTAATCGTAGGCGTTGCGTTAGCCAACGAAGCTGTTTTATTTAATGCTTCTCAGCAAGTTCTTTTAGGATTCATTACCGCATTCACTTTAACAGCTGCATCCATGGTTATTAACGATTATTATGATCGCGAAATAGACGCAATAAATGAGCCACAACGACCGATACCGAAGGGAACGGTGAAACCTAGAGAAGCCTTATTCTTTGCTTTCATTCTTACAGCCATTGGATTTCTAGCTGCTTTGTTCACTAATCTACAATGTTTTTTACTGTCCATAGTTGCATGGAATATCTTTGTAACTTATACAACAAAAGGGAAAGCTACAGGACTCCTAGGAAACATTCTAGTAAGTATTTGTATTGTTATACCATTCCTTTACGGCAATTTGTTAGCAGCACAACAAATACAACCAGCAATTATTATTTTTGTTGTAATGGCTTTTCTTTCCAATACTGGACGAGAAATCAATAAAGGGATAGTTGACCTTGAGGGAGACCGAAAAAACAATATCAAGACGATTGCCGTAAAATATGGAGAAAAATCGGCAGCGATTATGGCATCCATTTTCTATGTTGCTGCAGTTTTATTAACTCCTCTTCCCTTACTACGGAATTTGGTTTCCATATGGTTTGTGCCTTTTGTCGTAATCACTAATCTTGGACTGATCATGTGCTCAGCTTCACTGTTATATGACTATTCAAGGGACAATGCCAGAAAAATTAAGAATTATGTTTTGATATGGTTTTTATTCGGGTTGCTTGCATTCATATTTGGAACAGTAATAACATAAATCATGAATAAACCACTAATAGACATTGGCCTACTCATTTTGAATGTTGTGTTTCTGGTTCTGAATGTATCGTAACCATAGTATTATCCAATTTCTTCCGTATTCTTTTCTCTGTTTCTGAAACAATTTCATGAATGCGCTCTATGGAAGCATGACTATTAAAAGAACAATCAATGTTTATGTGGCGTTTACCTTCAGCTATATACGTTAGTATTCGATTGATCTTTAAAATTTCTGGGAACTCTTTAACGGTCTCAACTATTACCCGGTGAATATCGTGTTTATCCGCGGAAATTCCTTCGAGTACTAACTCTGAATATGGTTCAATGTGTACTGTCACATTCTTCACTTTCTCAATGCTTGATCTAATCTGATTCTCTATTTCTTCTGCTATTTTGTGAGCCTCTTCCACTGAAAATTTAGGATTCATCTGGGCGTGCAAAGTTATATAAAATCTACCTTTCTTACAAGTACAACTT
This sequence comes from Candidatus Bathyarchaeota archaeon, assembly GCA_023512225.1. Taxonomy (GTDB): domain Archaea; phylum Thermoproteota; class Bathyarchaeia; order Bathyarchaeales; family Bathycorpusculaceae; genus DSLH01. The sequence continues at coordinate 888 of JAIMAA010000174.1, read as the reverse complement.
ATGTTATGAACCTTTTTAACACCCTCAATGGAGGTTGCCAACTTGTTTATTTGTTTTTCAATAGGCGTTTTCGTAACCTCTGGTTCCATATGAATTGTAACAACAGAGTTACCAATACTTTTAGCAATGTTAGACTCAATAATGGAAGCTAAAGCATGAGCATCTTTCAGTCCCATGTATGCAGGCACAATGACCGTAGCTTCAACAAAAGTTTTAGGTCCAGATTTTCTTATTTTTAGCTCTCTGCATTCTAAGATGCCTTGTGTTTTTAAAATTTGTTTTTTAATTTTTCGCACAATGTCCGAAGAGATTGCATCACTTAGTTCCAATGCGCTTTTTCGAACTAATTTTATGCTCAGATAAATAAGCGACACGCCTAAAATAATTGAAGCCAGAGGATCACCGTAATAGAAACCCAGTGCAGACAGCCCAAAGCCAGACAATGCTATAATAGTTGATGCGAAATCAGCGAAGGCATGATAGAGACCAGCCTCAACAGTGACGCTTTCTCCGGATTCTCTTAATACTCCAATCCTTACAACATCTACACATAGCGTGTAAAATATTCCAACAAAGCCGATAAACTCCGGATTGACGTAAATTTCACGCAAAATTATTGCTCCAAAAGATCTTGCTATAATAAAACTAGCTAAAAGCGAAAGCACAACTCCAGCTATGAGACCGCCAATCGCTTCTATTTTTTCATGCCCGTATAAATGCTCTTCATCTGGAGGTTTAAGAGACCAGCTTGTAGTTACTAGCAAAATGAAAGAAGTGACGGCATCAAAGAGAGCATGGGCTGCATCACTTAAAATTGCAAGACTTCCAGTGATAAAGCCACTCATGCCTTCGACAAGGACAAACGGATCCCCTTCCATCAGCATGCGA
>JAIMAA010000017.1 GCA_023512225.1 Candidatus Bathyarchaeota archaeon | reverse complement strand
TCTTTCTCCTCACAATAAGGATACTGCGCCAAATCTATTCCGTTGTAGGCGTATTCAGCGTCCACTTCGTATATATCCTTAATGTATTGGGCATGAAACTTCGAAACCCCTACGAAACAGGGCTTATTTATCGGCGGCTTCGATCCAAAAGGCCTTGTGCCGTGTAGCACATGCATAATTTTTAATGAAGGCTTCTCAATTTTAGATTGCACAGCCCAATATTTCCACGTGTGATCTATGATTACTGAAAAATCGTCTAACTTTTCTTTGTAAACTTTGTATGCTTCTTGCTCAGGGTTGTCGAAGCCGCATCGTCCCGTGTTGATCCATTCTACTCCTTCCGGAAGCTTTGATCCTTCAGGAGAAGCCACAGTCACTTGATATCCTAAATCTCGGAGACCAATAGACAGATTTCCTACCACAAGCTCAAGGCCGCCGTAAGTTGGTGGAAACACCGGAAACACAGATGAGCTAATCAATAATATCTCCATACTTCTTCACCAAATTTTCCACTTTATTCTGAAACGCAACACTAAAATTTCTATTCCTTTATTGACAGCACTCAATTTGATGGACATCTTCTCCGCAAAAACTTTATCATGCCATCTTTTATGGTTGCCTAATTTCTTGGGAGTATTAAGAAGCTTACCACATACCGAACACACATAAATACCACTCTTTTGGAGATATGGTTTTTTTCTTCTACTCCTTTTTAAAAACATTACGTTCCCACAACCATCGTGCTTTATATTTTCTTCCTATTTTATCTTCAAACTCGTCTCGCAGTTGGACTATTTCCTCTGAAGATAGCTGCGAAGTTGAGACCAGCGACCTTGGTGCACCTTTATAAAAAGAAGTTTGAAATAAATTCTGGGCTATTTCTGCTTTATCGAACTTAATATCATATTCTTTATAATTCCTCCATATTTTACTACCGGGATAGGGCATAAATATGGTTATATCTGCGTCATCAGGTTGATTATCTATCAACCAATTCAATGTAGCATGCGCGGTTTCTCTAGTTTCCGATGGTAAGCCGAGAATAGTGAACGCTTTGAATCGAATTCCAACCTCTCGACAGATACGTCGCGCTAAAGTATTCTGCTTCACAGTGGTTCTTTTGTTGATTATTTGGAGTATCTTGTCGCTGCCGGATTCCACGCCGCATCCCACTTCTACACATCCAGCTTCCCGCATAACCTTAGCTATTTTCACGTTAAAAAGGTTTGATCTAATGAAGCACCTAAACTTTATGTTGAGAGACTTCAAAGCTTCACATAACTCAACTGTGCGTCTTTGATTTAAGTTAAACTCGTCGTCCCAAAACATGAAGGCGCTGATGCCGTATTGCTCTTTAATGTGCTTAATCTCTTCCACCACGTTATCAGGACTTCTGAATCTAACTTTTTTGTAGCCAGGCCCATGTGAGCAGAAAGCACAATTATGTACAAGTATGCCATTAGCTACAAATGTGTGTGCAGGTTCAACTGAAAGATTATAAACTTTCACTTTTCTATTTTTATCCTTCATTCGATAAACTTGTCGCACTAACTTAAAAGCCGAATTGTTCTCATGTCGTAAGCCAATAGCTCTACTTATCTTTTTCATTACGTTATGAACATCCCATATTTCTCTATTCCCTACTCTAACGACTAACCACCCTTCTTTTCTCAACGCATCATCCCGTTTCTTATCATGTTCTATACAATCGCGGTTCCTCCAGTGTTTGCTGTGGCCGTCGTATTCAAAATCTATTTTTAACCGTGGTATAGCTACATCACAAAGATACCTCAAAACTGGAAACTCTACTTCCACATCTTCATCTGTACAAGCCTTTACAATTTCGAAAAGTAACTTCTGGCCACGTGAAAGCCCTCCCTGCTTATGTAATCGGGTATATTGGCCTTTACTTACAATTTTTGCAATAATTTCCGGATGTTCTTTGTACATCTTTCTTAAAGATTCTGCACACTTAGCTGCTACCTCTGGTTTTTTCATAGGGTTGTTCTTTAACATATATTCCCTAGCAGCAGGATTAGAATACCCTGTCGGTAACCCAGTTTTCCATACTTTTAAAACATGATCTCCCGGCTGAATTAAACTTGCATGAATCCACCCTTTATTTTTCACATAGATAGGATGGTTGAGAGTGAGATAGAGTCTAGTTTCTCGAGGAGCCTTAGACAACTTCCCCTTTCTGGTAATCCACATTTTCACTAATTCATTAGCGGGAACCACCCTTGAATGCACTTTAATTACTCTAGAAGGACATTTGTGAAGGCTTTCATCGTAAGTCCAAAGTACATCTCCCTCTCTTATGTTTTCAATGGGTTTTTTAGAGCCATCTATAAGAGTAATCTTAGTTCCTGAGGGGAGACACTCGTATGAACATCCTCTTTGCGTGATGATCGAAGTTGCTCGTAGTCCATCTATTATATATTGGTATTTGTGAAGTTTTATGCAGTCGCGATCTGGAAACGGAAGCGCATCTAAATCCATCGGCATCTGCGCATGTATTATTTCTCCTTTAGGCTTCCACCCGTTTTCTAATCGCGACAATATGAGAGGAAACTCTATTTCCGCTTCACCTACAACAGCAGCGTCGAAGCCTACTCTAATACAGGAGTTAGGTTCAACTGAGGGGTGTGCACCTCCGATTATTATGGTGGCTTTTGGCTGCTTTCTTCTTAATACATTGAGCATTTCAACTGCGTAGTGGAATTGCGGAGTAGTTGCGCTTATCGCTATGACGTCGTACGCGGAAAAGTTAGACGTTTTTTCTAAGTAGTCTTCTTCTCCTGTTAAGTCTATTACGTCTACTTCGTATCCACACTTTTTAGCTGAAGCTGCTAAGTACATTATTCCAAGTGGAGGAAACGTGTAGGGCTGTAGAAGAAACAGTGAAGGAGAAGCAACTAGCGCAACTTTCATGCATATCTCCCTTTGAACCATTCTATCGTCTTCTTTAACCCTTCTTCAAAAGTGTGCATTGGCTTCCAGCCTAGAAGCTCATAAGCCAACTCAGACTTCTCCCACTGATATACAGGCTTCCCGGTGATGAGTTCTCCTACTTCGTATTCTCCTGGAATGATTGCACTAGAAGAACCAGTAAGGGTCTTTATGATCTGCGCTGCTTCAATAGTTTCATAAGGCTTATCTTCACTATTGCCGCCGTTGGATATTATGATTCCGTCGAAGCTCTCTGGATCTTCTTCGAACTTCTTCAAGAATAGTTTGTAGAATTCCATTACGTCTTCTGTGAAGGTATAAGTTCTCGTAGCTTTAGGACTTTTCACTACTATATCTTCGTTCTTTAGACATTTGATTATGCATTGCGCTATGAATTGATCTGTGCGCATCATAGGGCCGTAACAAGACCCAGTCCTTATTATCATGCAGGGAATTTTAAAAGCACGACGATGCGTCATGTACAACTCCTCAGCTGCCCACTTTGTAAAACCATAAAGATTCGTGGGCTTCGGTATTGAACTTTCAACGATGGGTTGTTGCTCTTTAGGAACTCCTAAGAACTCAACTGAGCTACTTGGATAAATGATAAACGGCTTCACATGGAAATAGCGCACTACTTCTAACAGCGAAAGAGGACTAAGAAGATTCTCCAGCAAAGTGTATTTCGGAGATGTGTTGCCCATAGGACGGTCAGCCTGCGCAACTGCATCCAAGATCAAATCTGCACCTATGCAATCGTCAGCATTAACATCAAAGGAAGCTTTCCAAACGTATTCTACTTTATCTTGAATTCCTAATTCCTTAAGTCGCCAAGCTTCGTAGAATCTTGTTATGTCAATTATGCGCACTGAATGTCCAAGTGAAACGCATAGAGAAGCGAAGTGTGACCCTAACTCTCCAGCTCCACCTAAAACTAAAACATTCATACACCCATCCTCTCCTTCTGAACTTCACGTAATTCTTTCATCATCTTAAGCATCCGCAGTTTAGCTTTCACATACTCTTTGTTTAAGTGATGAAAGCATCGCAGATGCATAATAAGCTTCTTAGCAAGTTTGTAGTCGTCTTCTTCCATTGCGTCGGACAACGCCTTAATGTCCTCGTTGTAATCATTCGGATTTTCTTTATCTACCTCGTATTTATTCACCTTTCTTCTCCCTCCTCTTTGAAGCTACATAATCTAAGATTAAGCATCTTACTACCTCAGAAACTCTACCTTTGCCCACTACATCTACCAAAGAATCATAAAGATTTTTTTTAAGTCTCACTCTCATCATGAAGTCAAAACTCTCTTTAGGAAGCTCTTCTCCATGTTTGTCGTCGGGGTTTCGCAAGAACCACTTTCCATAAGGCGAATGCAAGCCGCCATGACGACATATTAATCCCTTTCTGCACAACTTCTTCAAAATTCGCAAAGTTGACACTTTAGAAAGCTTGAGAACCGCCGCTATCTCCTCAGTTCTGTGATCTCTTTTATGTAAAAGATTTAGAATCATCAGTTCGTTATCATCTAAGACCATATCACAAATTGTAGCTACCATTAAAATATAAAAGTTACCTCTCTAATTTCCCACAACAAACTCCACATAAATTGCATCTACTAACTATAGGGGTATCATTTGCTTTGTAACTTTTTAACGAGATCTAAATACATCTGAGCTATACGCGTTCTATTAAACCTCTCAACAGCATCTTTTCTGCAAGCTTCTGGATTAAGCGCTTCTACGTGGTTAACTGCTTCTTCATACGCCTCTAAAGTTTTACATAAGAAGCCTGTTTCTCCATCTTTCACTATTTCAGGTGCAGCTCCTAGGTTTGATGTAATCACAGGAGTTCCACAAGCTAAGCTTTCAATTATCGTTAAACCAAACGCTTCATTATGCTCATAAGGAAATATTAGCGCCTTAGCTTTTCGATAAAGATCTCGCTTCTGCTCATAGCCGAAGGGGATGCGCTCTTCTACGAGTTCTATCTTTGCGCCTTTAGCTTTCGCCTTATCAATCATCTCAATATAATAAGACCTCCAAAACTGATGCTCTATCTGAGCAATACTGCTGAATATCTTCAGAGGAATCTTCGTCTCCTCTGCTAACTTTATTGCGGTGTGAAGACCTTTATAAGGTGTTGGTCTTCCACAGAATAGCAAGTAGTCTTCTTTTTCATAAGGAGCATCTGGATCTGGACAGTAGAATTCTGTGTTCGTAGCCCATGGGATGACGTGTACCTCTTCCTCTGGAAAGCGTTTGAGCATAAATGAGTCTAATCCAGAATTCTCCCAAGGTGTATCTTTGAATTGGGAGATTCCTTGAACTATGAGTCTCTTCCAAATGGAGCTTCCGACTATGATGTTCCAAGGATCACATCTGGGAGTGTGCGTTACCACTCCATTTTGAACTATGAACACCTTACATTTGTGCTCTCTGTGAAACCAAGCTATTTGTTCTGCAACTGCATGAGAGTGCGCACAGTCAATGATGAAGTCACTTCTTAAGATTTCCTCTTTGTACATCTTATAAACTTCGTATTCGAAAGAAGGCGCTATATTCCCGTAAGACCCACGCATATACTTAAGCGATCCGCTTGGCTCTGGAGGTTTAGAGCCTGGAGCTGCGTATAAGGTTACTGAATGACCCAACTTCGCTAAGCCACACGACAGATCATAGAAGAATATTTCCCCTCCATATGAAATAGGTGGACATGCATAAGTCGAAGTCGATAAAACTGCTATGTTCAAGTGCATTCATCCCTCCTTAAAGTCCACTATTTCTATTCGACTAAGAATATGAATATCTTCTAATTAAAATTTGCAGGAAGACGTCTTCTACCATTACTTTATGCTGATAGTTGTGGATATATTTATATATGTAGTTATCTATCATATTATTGAGGACAGGGGTAATATATGAGTTTCACACCTAAACAACAAAGCTTCCTACAATGGCTAAAGACCGAATTCCCAGAAAACACATTCACATTAGAACAAATAAAACCATACATGACGCCTGCAACATGGCCTCTTTTTGGTTGGCTTAAGACTCAAGGTTACATACAAGAAGCCGCAAGGAATACCTACAAGATAGTGAACCTTCAAACAACCATCAACTCCTACCAAGAGGTTACTACTACACAACAGCCAATAAAGAAAGAAATACCAAACGAATGGAAGCCATTTCTAGTGGGAGAAATAGAGGAATACATAGAACAAGACGATGAAATAGAAGATGTCATAACCCTCCTTCAAGAAGGACCTGTTCTAATCACTGGAATAAAAGGCATAGGCAAAAGTCTCTTGGCTGCTAATATCGCGAAGAAGCTCAACATTCCGAGATTCATCTTGAGCTGCTCTAAAGCTACCGATGAAGAAGACGTTTTAGGGAGATATGTAGATCTCGGAACTTTCGTGGATGGCGTGGTAACTAAAGCAGTAAGATGCGCACAAGATGCTGGCCGTGCACTATTGGTTCTAGAAGAAGTGAACGCAATGCAAGCGGGAGTAAGCTTCGTACTACATAACCTATTAGACTTCAACAAGATGCTAGTTATACCATCTACAGGGGAAGTCTTAAAGGTTAATGGAAATGGAAAGCTCTTCATAATCGCAACTGCTAACATGGGCTACTTCGGGACTCTACCTATGAACCAGGCTTTCAGAAGTAGATTCAACGAAATACACTTATCTTTTCCTTCAGAAGCTACACAAAGAAGAATCTTAAGACAGCACATAGAAGACGGTGAAGTGGTCGAATCCATAATAAAAGCAGGAGAAGCTCTTAGAAAGGCCGCGGAGAACCACGACCTTCCAGATTTCCCAAGTATAAGGGAAGAAGTAATGTGCACTAAACTTTTCAGAGCTTTCTCAAACAAGGGATTATCCCCTGGGAAAGCCTTAAGCAAAGCTTTCACATTTACCATGGCTAAATTCGCAGAAGACAATGTTCAAAGAGAAACCGTTAAAAACTTAATCAGATCAGCTTCTTCAATACCTGTGGAGTTCAAGTGAGATGCGTTCCCTCTCTAAAGGCTTTAAGGGGTTAGTTCTTCATAAAGCCTCTAAAGTTTGGAGTGGAAATCATAGAACAACAGTATGGGATAACAACTCAGATAATCCATTCTGCGCTTACTGCGATAATTACTACAGAATATATCTCCCTATGTATAAGGATCTTAATCATCTCAGAGGATTATCGGAACATGAATGCGCCCATATTAGATTCACAAACGCAAAAGTCTGGAAAGAAGCGATACAAAAAGTAGCAAGAATAGCTGGATGCTCAGAATCCTTTACTAGAGAGATCCTTAACCTCTTAGAGGATCTTCGTGTAGAAATCTTATTCTCTAAAGTTTTCAAAGGGTCAGCGTTGGACTTCGAATATCTTTTATATGAACTTAAGAAGAGGTACACTAAAAAGAAGCTCATATCAGAAGCACAAAAATGGAGTGCAGATCTATTCAATACAATAAGATTTGGTGAAAACTCCAATAAACTGTGGGTAGAAGTAAGAGAAGCCATCAAAAAGCAGCCAGTTTTTACAAGAGTTGTTCAAGGAGCAATAAAGATTCTCATGAGCTGCCCATATAAAACAGAAACATTGAAATTCCCCACAGGCGAAGCTACTGTTTCTCCAGTAGCTGAATGTAAAGAAGTTAAAAAAGAGTGGGATGCGCTTTCAAACGTATTAAAGAAAGTGGAATCTGAAACAAAAGTTAAGAAAGATGAAATAGGGCATGAAATAGGAGAAGAAGAAGAAGCTGCTAAAAGAGGAAAAATAGAAGATGTTATGGACAGTGTAAAAGAAGAAATGGATAGAATATCAAAAAAAGCCGAAGAAGAAATAAGCAAAACCTTAGAAAAAATAGCCAAATCGCTGGAAGATGTAGATTCTATAAAAGCGACGTCACGAGACGAAAAGGAGGTTCTAAACCCAATTGAAAGAACTTCATTTGGAGAAAAAGTGAATGTTAAAATCATAGAACCGACGGCATATAGTATTGAAAGTATAAAAGAAGAAGAAATACAAAAAAGATTGGCTAAACTGGGACTTTTTGATCCTACTTTCTTAGGAGTGGAAGAAAAGCTTCCCTCTAAAAGCGGAAAAGTAAGAATATCTAAAGCAATTTCAAGAGTAGCTGGAGGAAGGGGAAGATTCTTCTTCCGCGTACGCAAAGTACCAGGAGTAGATGTACTATTGTTAATAGATCAATCGGGAAGCATGAAAAACATGTGCAGCGATGAAAGAAGCAGGAAAGATTTTCAAGCAATTTTATCCGCCGCTGCGTTTCAAAAATCTCTCGACAGAGATGCTAATATTAAAACTGCAATAATAGGCTTTTCTGCTCAAAATGGTGAATTAGTAGTTACTCATTTCCTTTATAAGAAATTCGACGAAAAGTTTAATATTAAAAAGCTTTGCACTCTCATAGGGAAAGGTGAAAACAGAGATGGCACAAGCATAAGATTCGCAGGGAAATACCTATTAAACTACGGGAGACCCGATAGCAAAAAGGTCCTTGTAGTGATCTCAGACGGGGAGCCGTCCCATGGCAGTACTGGATACGTGGGTCGTAATGCCATTGAAGATACAAGAAAGGCCATAAATGAAGTCCGTGCGCAAGGTATAGTGGTTCTGGGTCTGGGAATAGGAATAGGTGAAAGTCGAAAAGCGGCTTATTATATGATGTACGGTAACAACGTAACTTTCATGGATCCTTCTAAACTCACAAGTGTAATGTTGGCTCTTTCATGGTTGATTCATCAGTTGGTGGAAACTGCTTAAAGGAGACCAAACCCCTACGACTATTCAATGTAACAACAGTTCGGAAGGAGTCATCTTTAAACGGAAGGTGGGGAGCATCTGCTTGAACGCTGAACATATGCTTCCATTTGTCTAAGTCTAAGTGCACAGCTTCTTCTCCAAAATGAGCAGGATCTTCTCCTGAACCTATATTCAAAATCGGCGGAATGCTGAATTGTTTTTGAAACTGCAATCTTCTGCTCATACTTCACACTTCAATTCTCAATATATAATACACCTACTACGATCAGATGATGGGTACAACTTCTCCTTTTTCATCTATCGCGCACTCAGTCTCTAGAACATGCCTACACTTTATGGCAGAAACAAGATAAGTCGGGAAGCCGTACCTCTTAGCTTTGAGGCAGAAGTAGATATCTTCGCTGTGCTTTCCTATTTGCTCATCTTCAGGTGCATCAGGGTCTAACTCCCATTTGAACCATGGCTTCGGAATGATTTTGAACACTCTTGTATCTACTAGCAAACATCCGCCTCCAACGGCATCTACTTCTATTATAGGAGCAGAATCTACTTCCTCTTTTGTCAATGGTCTTATTTTTCCATTGGGAAGCTTCTTGTATGCACATGGATTGAAAGACTTCGCGAAGTAAAGTCCAGAGGCTATCGGCAGATGTAAGCTGAGCAATTGACGAAGAATATTCTGTGGCACCAATACATCGGTGTCCCAGAAGAAAACGTATTGCACACCGTCCTTCAATGCTAACTCAACTAAGTGGTCTCTTGAAACGTCAATCGGGAATCCGCTCGACGCATGCCAAGCCCAGTTAGCAGGAATTTCAAGGTTTCTAGCGTTCATGCACCAAACATAAGAAACACTACCGCGAACTGGACAAAGGATTCCTATGAAGCTACGAGAAGCTTCTTCTATCTCCCACGACATCAAATCCCCTAACCTACACAAAAAAAGAAGGGGGAGAGGTTATTTAAGATTGTTGTTTCTCTTAATACCCTATTACTCGTATGTCGAACGTTAGGGGTGTGATAGTTGCGCCGCTTGAAAGCTCCTCAGTATATGCGCTGATGTCGTACATTTTGATTTTAATAACGTTGCCAGTTCCGTATTCTACAGCTTCTAGGCGATAGGGTGTTCCTTGAACTTGCATAAACAAAACTTTCTCAACACGAGAGAGCTTGTTGAATCTGTGCGATACTCCTCCAGTAGTGTAGTTGGATTGAGGCTTACCACAGTAGTCTACTATTAGCTTCCCATCTGCGAAACGAGTGACGATTTCTTCAGGCACCCTCAGTTAGCCTCCTTATGTGTAGAAGCTCCCTTCTGCTTTCAAGTAGTCATGCTCTGCTATCATTATGCCATCTGGAATTAACTCTACTTGTCCTTCTTGCTCGAAAGCTGCGCGTAGATAGTGGTTCCCTGTTGGATGAACAAGTATTCTCTTCAAGAACGGATAGCTTCTGATCCAAGTGTCTTTCTTTGGTATCTTCGTGTGAACTAATGTACTTTGAACAGGATACGTGTATGCGTTCACTGTTAGGTGGTATGCGGACATTTTGGGGTCTCCTGCAACGCTAAGGAGTCCTTGATATGCGTACATACGTCTTGTTCCGGTAGTTGAGTTTCCTGCGATTTCGGACCCACTTGCACCAAAGAGGTTATTCCACCCTGCTGTTACTGTTTTGAGCCAAGAGTTAGCAGCCAAGAAAGGATATGCTGGAATAGGGTAGACTATGCCGAATTGTCCAGAAGAAGTTTCCATTCCTCCAAACGGAAGATCAAAGTGACCTTTAAAGATTCCACATGCAACTTTGAACCAAGGTCTTGCAGCATCTACGTTTATTGCGATTTCAGGGTCATGCTTACGCAGAACTTCTAGGATAACTCCCATGTCTCTATCGAAGATGGCTTCTTCGTCTGGCGTTAACGCTTCGTATGGTAACTCTCTGACTTTACCTGCCCACGTCTGTTCGAAGAACCAATCTGGAATTGGCAATTCTATATGCACCTCATTACAGAAACTATACTTAATTGCACCATATTTATAATTTCCATAAAAACCTTAAATTCTATTAAATAAGACCATAGTAACTTAGGGAAGCTCCTGTGGTTAAATGGGGAACAAGAGGAAGACCGAAAAAGCTTAGACCCCATAATAAAAGAATCGTTATTCTGGTGGACGATTTGCACTATCAGCGATGGAGAGAGTTTCTCAATAATATGTGCACAGATTTCGAATCCATGCAAGATGTATTATCGTTTCTTTTAGATAGTGCTGAAAAGGTGCTCACTGCTACCGATCCTAAGAAAAGCAAGAATATCATAATAGAAGAAGAAAAAGAAGTAGTTGAAGCAACTGCGAAAATACTCAACGAAGGCTATGGAAATATCTTTATACAATGGGATGACAAAGCGAAGAACTACATTGTAATATATGGAAAGAAAGTTAGGTTTGCTTAGCGAATTCTCATCCGAAAGCTTGTGGCTTCACTGTTGGTACTGGTATTGGTGGCATAGCAGACGGAGGTGGAAGAGGTGGCGGTACTGCTGCAGGTGGAGTTACTAATCCTTCAACTGTGCGCCTTAATGTTTCGATATCGACTGATATTGCAGGAAATGATTTCATTATTGCAGCTTTTGCTCCATCGAAATCAAAGGCAGCGAGAGACCTTCCTAGGTCTCGTGCTTCTGATATTGCGAGAGTCATATTCGCAGGCGCTAGGAGTTTAAACCATCTAGTTCCGAAATGGCCAGCAAGTTGATGTGCAAAATGTTTATCTTCAGGAGTTAGTGGAAGCCCTGGAACCATAGTAGCAGCGGACAATGTTACTGCCCCTAATAATCCGCACAACGCATCTCCTAACCGTGTCAGCATCGATTCTCCTAAAACTTCGAATACACTTCCAACGATTTCAGGAGTCCAAGCTTCATTTAAAGTTCGTGTCATTTCTGATGGGAGCTTGAATATATCTACTGGAAGTTTATATGCAGGATCTAACATGCCGTAAATAGTCATATCTGGATCCCTACTGTTTAACTGTACTGTGCTTATATTAATATTTTCCACTATTTGCAGAGGCATGTTGCCATCAATTCCAAGTGAAGCCAAAGCTTCATCTGCCCACTTCCAAACTTCAGCTTCATCCAGTGGATCGCCTTCCCCACTTCGGAAGAAGTAGTAATGCCCGAATTCATGCGCGATAATTCTCGGAGTGAGATTCTTAGGATGTAGAAACAGTTTTTCTTCCAGTATTTCGTTTTCATTTCCTTTCTTATATTTCAAATAGTAGCAGGAGTGTTGTGGATCGTTCGGACATGAACCGATTTCGATTTCAGGCTCCGGTACATTGAACTTCTCACTCAGCTTCTTAATTATAGGTCCAGCTTGCGCCTTAAGGGAAGCTTTAACAGTTTCCACTTCTTCCTTGATTAATCTTAGTTGCTTCAACAAAGGAGCAGCTGCGCCACAACTAGAACATTTACTCACATCATATTCAGGATTATAGTATTCGAACTGTGCCCTTAGCTTACGTACTTCTTCTATCCCCTGCTCAGGTGACGAAAGCTTTCCAGACATTATTCTTAGTCTCAACTCTCTAACTGCATCTCGGAGTTTAGCAAACTCTTTACTTGCTCTGGGCCCTTCTAAGATGAGCGCGTGACTAACAGCTTCATCTGCTTCTCCTTCTACATAAGCAAGATGCTTCACTACGCAGTTTAAGAATTCAGGATTCGGTAACGAAGAAGATACATTGCGCAGATGATCTTCGGCTTGAATGAGATTTATGAAAATGTTGTCTTTATTCCAAGCTAAGAACTCTTTGATTTTATCAGTAGCTTCCTGTAATGCGCTCAAAGAAGCTCCACCTGCATAGAATATACGGTGATCGCATCATAAAAAAGTTAATCCTTCTACAACTGACAACATTTAAGTACTGGGATATACTAGTTCAAGTGTGTTAAATAAAAATTAAACTAGGAGGTGAACCCAACCCATGCTGGACGGTTGCCCCTGGTATCGCGGAAGAAAGTAAGCATAAAAAAGGAAGACGGTAATAAGGATTTAGCTTGGCTTAAAGCTTTACTGCAATACCTTTTTATGAAATGTTGAATCGAAGGGATAAAGAGAATCAAGAGTAGATTTCTCTGCGCAATGCTTCAATGTTGCGCATCAGCCACTGCACATCTTTTTCTCTTATAGTGAAGCCTCTTTCTTCAAGGGCCTTCACAAAGATCTTGCAAAACTTTTCGTTATCCCAATTAATGAAGCTTCGAATTTTTCGGGCTCTCCTAAGATATTTCATGTATACATCATAATGGTTTTCATATAAATCTCTAACCAAGTCGAAGTTTTGATCTACTTTCCGGTGGAAATCCTCTTCATTGTACTTGCGCAGTAGATAATTCTCGACATAGGGAAGTATTTCACCTTCTAATATTTCAGTGATGAGTTCTTCTACTTCTTCTCTGAAAGGCTTTACTGCTACTTCTATCTTCTCTTGGAGTTTCTTCTTGGAAGAAGATGCGAAGCCTCTGAAGTGTTCAATGACTTCTTCAATAGACTTCATCTAATGTTTTTAGCTCCAGTTTTAGTCGAATGAGACGGTTTTACTTCTTCATACACTTTCTGAGAAGAAGACGTAGAAGCAGTGGTAGAAGCAGTTTCGGCGGAAGATGCAGCTTGTCTTCTTCTTTGTAATTCTTGCATAAGTTGAGCTTCGGCTTGCTCCACTAGTCTTTGGGCTTCCTGTGCTTTGAGCAGCTGCTCTTGGAGCTGTGCATCAGACATTTCGGCTAAAGAAGATCTTTGAGGAGGATTTCCTTTAGGCTTCGGAGCTTTGAAGCCTTCTTTCGCTCCTTCCCCAACTGCCTGTGCAAGAGGCTTTCCGACTTCTTTTATTCCTTCACGCAGAGTTCTGCCAAGTTCTTGTATCTGCTCTCTTCCGTGCCTAATTTCTTCGCGTCTTTGCTTCATCTCTTCAAGCCATTGTCTGAACGTCATTTCTTGCTCTTTCTCCCATCTTCTTTGTTGTAGGGATTGCTCATGCATCCACTTCTGCATATCAGTTTTGTACTTTACGACTTCCAGACTTTCAGGAGATGCGGCTTTAAATGCGCCAATTTCTTTGAGTTTATCAGCCATCTCTATTAGCTCCTGAACAGGGTCGCGTGATCGCAACGCTTTAACTTCTTCGTCCAATTGTTGAACTCGTTGATCTCGGGATTCTTTCAAAATATCTAGGAATTTTTCTTCCAGTTTATCAGCACGTTCTTTTTCACTAAGTAGTAGTTCTTTAGCTAGGCTGTGTTCTGGCTGTACAGCGCCTGGAGAAGCTCTGAAAAGCGGCATTCCATAGGCGTCAACCATAGGCTTCCCATCTTTATCTAAAGCCGGAACTAACTGTGCTCCTGTAGGTCCCATTGCAAAGGGCATAGCGCTTGCTTGCATAAGGCGCAACGTGGAAATCTTCGCCTGCTTAGCTAACTCTTTGTCTATTTCATCTTGTTCTTCTTTCTTCGACTTCTCAACGCCAAACATTTCTGGGAACAGGCCCTTAAGGAGCATGAGCTTAGTCACTTCATCCACTATACCTTTAGAAGGCTGCGGTTCTTCTTCGTTCCCTCCGAATGCTTCTGGGAAAAGAAGCTTCAAGCCTATCATACTTTGAATATCAAGGCCTGCAGTTGTTCCTTCGCCTTTCCCCTGCAACCTCTCAAGCATCTTGAGCTTAACTTCGTGGATCTTCTTTCTATATGCGTCATTGATCTGTCGATCTAAATCTTCTGCAATATTATGTTGCTCACTCATTCTACTCCTTCCATAACTCTAATAGTTGCATACCAACCCAATATTTTATCTATTTCTTCATCAAGATCGAAATCTTTACCTTTCAACCTCTGAACCTCTCTCTGAAGTTGAAGCTTTAGTCTTTCTTTTTTCAAACTGAGAAGTTCAGGGTCCAAATCTAGAGCGAATAAAGGTTCTAGATTGAAGGTCTTAAGGATAGAAGCGTTGATGAATTCTGAAAAAGATCCATCGTATCCTCTTTCTACTAGATAATTGTACAGGAGCAGCACAGATGGGTGAACCCAGATGCTTGTACTTGGAAACTTCTTCTGCGCAGCAGATTTGCTTTTCTTATCCGCAGTAAGCTTCATAACTCCTTCTTCTTCTGCTTGGCTTTCTTTGGGCTTTTTGAACAGTACAGACATTACATCTCCGAAAGATAGTTCAGGCCACTTGGCTTTTGCTTCTTCCCATATTTCTTTAGGCTTTGCTCCTTTCTTTGCGATTTCTTTAATGACAGATATTACTTCAGGATTTTCTCTGAAGCTAGTCATGCTCTTCCTCCTTGAAGAATGGCTTTAAATTCTTCTATCACATGTCGAATGCAACATTTTGCGAATTCGTCGTCACTATTGCTTTTAGTCACGCCGTTCTTGTAGAAGTAGTCTTTGATTATGGCCAACTCCTCATATTCTGGAATTCGAAGATTTAAAACAATCCTCTTGTAGATGCCTGGAATGGAGCCATGAAGCCTCTTCGTTAAAAGAGGATCTTCTTGTAAAAGTCTATCTACTTCTGACTGTGGAATCTTTCTTCCAGTTTTAGTCCTTACTACTCTTATTTTCCCTTTTAGATCCCAATTCCGCAAAGTTAAAGGATGAATACGCAGTTGTTTACAAGCTTCTTTTACTCCAAGCAATTTTTCATCCAATTGTAAATCCTCTTGAATAAATACGACAATTGCTATATATAAAATGTTCATTTGTGAGGGAATACCTATGTGTCCCACACACGCACGCCATAGAAAAGAAGCGACGAAATATGGATTAAACTTCAAACAGGCGCAAGAGGTCGACGTGTTTTTAGACTTCCCTAAAGTAGGAAACTATCCTCTTCCCCATAAGTTTCTACATAATCCAATAGGAGTCTATCTCGTGAAGAAGAAGTTCGGAGATAAAGCTGCACAATATGCGTTAGACCACATAAGATTGGACTTCGAAGAAGAGTTCATCAAGCAAATGACTAAGAAACTATTAAAATCCACAAAGCGCAGATAACATATCTGGTGAAATCATAATGCCTGAAGAAATATCAGATCCGGTAGCTATTGGAATTGCGTTGATCATTGTTCTAGGAGCCTGTGCATTGATCTTAGGAGGAGCATTAGCTGCTAAGTGGATAAGGTGAAGTAGTATGGCTGCAGTTTCGGTGAAGCGATGCGGAGAAGAATTAGATGAAATACGAAAACTTTTGTCGCACATAATAGACCATTCTATTTCATATGCGCAATACGAGCATGAATGTGATGTGCATGAAATGTTAGAATTTTGCACAGCAAGGGATGTTCAGGCTGATCTTATAGAAGCGCATAAGAAAGAATTAGAGGAAGCTTTCGACAATTTAGCTAAGTGCTTAGGGAGGATAGCAAAAGAATGAGCGAAGAAGAACGAGTTACATGTGTGCTCACTAAAAAAAGATTGCGATCGCCTTTTTGATGCCTATGATTTCATTACCACAGAAGTTGGTCCAGACTTTTCAGAAGAAGAATGGAAAGAACTCGGATGGGAAGAAGTGTGTGACGCTATTTATAATATATGGAGAAAATGTTGTGGTAAGTTCAAAAAAGAAGAGTGAATAAATGAGCGAAGAAGAACTCGAAGTTGATCCTTTGATGTATGTGATGAATCTCCTGCACACTATCGGCGGAATCCTCGTAGTAGACGACTACAAGGACTACGGCAAAGTAGACCGCCTACATCATTGGCTTCTAGGTGAAATCATGCGTCAATTGAGCACGATAGCTGGAACAGTTTACATAGGATGGCGCATCTTAAACGCAGAAGGAGATTCTAATATATTGGATGAAATAATAAGACAATATGGTGAAAGCTGATGGTGTTTAAAGAGGTAGGTAAAATAGCGAAGAAAGAAGGCTTCCTGCCAGATAATACGTGGATTATATGCGGATGCAAAGTGAGGGAGCGAGGAGAAAAAAAGCTTGCTGAAAGCCAATGCTTATGCTTCTTAACTGATACCGCTTCTATAGACGCTGCTAAAAGCTACCTTAAAACTTTCGGCTTCGTAGAAATAGAAGAACTTAAAAAGTTATTTATTGAATACATTTAGAGGGAGATAAAATGGCTGTTGTTGTCATTAGAGTCGTTGATAAAGCCACGCGTAAACCTGTTCCTTTTGCGCCTGTTCAATTAGGCGCATACAAAAGCTTCACAGATCACAATGGCGTAGTAACCTTCGACGTTGCAGCTGGAGTTCACACTATATCCGTAAGGCATAGTGACTTCCGGCCGATCTCCACCAGCATTACCATCCCCCCATTCGAAAGCGTTATCTATTTAGAAAGAGCTCGATTTGGATGACTAAAAAGCTTTTCACATGTTCCATTTGTAGAAACTTGTTTACTACACATGATCGGTCTAAGGAAGGAAGACAACATCAATGTCTCCAGATATTTTTGCGTTGATACCTTTTATTATTCCACCAACAGCCCTGTCGCGCGCGATCGCGGAAGAAGTTGTAAAGTTAGCTTCTCTCCAAAAATACAAAGTTAAAGCATTAAGAGGCTTCTCAGCTACAAGACTCCCAGTTTTCTTAGAAGCACAAGCACACCCCGAAGTCGCTATTTTAATCTACTTCGGCCATGCTTCGCAGTCAAAGCTCTGCGGAGAGTCTATTTTGTGTGATACGATAACAGTGGAGGATGCTTCGTGGTTGAAAGATAAAGTAGTGTGCTCTTTACCGGCATGCGAAAGTGCGCATACTTTGGGACCTGAACTAGTGCGCAGAGGAGTTCGCGCCTACTTCGGCTCTGAAGATACGATGTATGCGCACTTCACAGAAATTGAGCACAACTACTTCAGCTGCGATAGACACACTCCTATCATCATAAAAAAAGATAATTCAATTATAAAAACCACTTTTGATAAAATAATCGAAAATCCTTTATTTTTAAATAATAAGAAACCTCTTGAAGTAGCTTCTTTCGATAAAGTCCTAAATACCCCGTGCTTCGCAGAAATCAGTAAAATTGTGCAGCATAAGCCTTCAAAAAAAGCTATAAAAATCACAGATGAACAAGGTGGAACCCTTATAGTGTCGCCAGGGCACTCTGTTATGATTATGAGCAAAACTGGTAAGCTTAAAGCAGTTAAAGCTAGTGAGCTCCAAGTAGGAGATTATTTGGTGGGTTTATGACCTTTCACAAAAAACGCGTCGCTTGGAATAAGGGTATGTCTCCAAAAGAGTGGATGACTCCAAACGGCTATACAAAAGCCTACAAGTTAAGAGTATATTCCACTGGAAGTGATCATCCCAGATGGGGAAGAACAGAGGGAGATGTTAAATGTCTTCAATGCGGCAAAGTGTTTCACATTCCTCCCTCTTATGCTAAAGAGAGAAAGTTTTGTTCCCGCGAATGTTTTTATGCGTACAACCATAGTTTCCATAATTCCCAATGGAAAGGAGACGAAGGCTTAGTAAAATGTATCCAGTGTGGAAAACTCATAAGGGTTTCGCCACACGAAGCTCTTAAAAGAAAATTCTGCTCATATAGCTGTTTCAAAGAGTGGTTTCGCGGAGAAAAAGTTTGGACTTGGAAAGGCGGGATCTCAAGAGAACCATATGATGAACAGTTCAATGCGCAATTAAAAGATAAAATAAGAGAAAAATATAACTTCCATTGTGCACTTTGCAATAGAAGCCAACAAATCTTAAGAGAAAAATTAACAGTGCACCATAAAGATGGAAATAAGAAAAACAGTGATGAGGATAATTTAATTCCCATGTGCAGAAGTTGTCACTCAAAAATTCATCATGCGACAAGAAGAGGAGGAAACATAATTGGTTAAACTTGTAAGGATAACTCGAATTGAAGAAATACCATTTGACGATTATATGTTTGACATAGAAGTTCCTAGGAATCAAACGTTCTTCGGAGGTGAAAAACCAAGACTTCTACATAATAGTGATTGGGTGGATTACACTACTACTTTCTATAAGGCGTTGTTTGCAGGAAGAACTTTTGGAGACTGCGTTGAAGCTTACAAGTATAAAGCCACACAATATATTGAGTTGTACAAATCGAAAATAGGAGAATGGCCAAACGCAGATTGGTATTGCTGTTACGATCCAGAAACTGAAGTCTTAACTCTCCACGGATGGAAGAGAATAGGTGAAGTAACGTACGAAGATTACCTAGCTACGAGAACAATTGAAGATCCCACTATTCAATATCAAAAGCCGATTAATCTTTTTAAATATCCGTATAATGGAAAAATGCTTCAAATAAAAAATAGAAGAGTAGATCTTCTAGTTACTCCTAATCATAAACTACTTATCCTAAATGAAGATGGAAGCCTTTCTATAAGAATTGCAGAAGAAATTAAATCTCATGGCTTAACTACCTTCACGTCGAAATGCAAATGGCAAGGAGAAGAAACTCAGTTTTTCATTTTACCTGAGCTAAATTTCGAATATATCTCTGGGGAATATAAAAATAAGCACTTAATCAAATATAAAGAGAAGAAAATTCCAATGGATCTGTGGATGAATTTTTTAGGTTGGTATATTTCTGAGGGTAGTGTTGGTTACAATGGAAATAAAAACTCTGTTGTTATATGTCAAAATCCAGGGAAATACTTTGAAGAAATAAAAAATATCCTCAAAGAATTAGTTAAATACTTAGAACACCCATATGTAAAAAAGTGGAATTACCTACAGTTTAGCAATAAGCAATTAAATAATTACTTAAGAAATTTAGGAAGATCCAAAGTGCGATATATTCCTCCGATATTCAAAAATTTGAGCATAAAGTATCTGAGAATATTGTTCGAGAGCTTAATGAAAGGAGATGGCACTTATAGGGGAAATGGAGCTTATCAATATTACACAGTTTCTAAGAAATTAGCCGACGATGTGCAGGAAATATCTTTAAAGCTTGGATACAACGCCATTGTAGGATTTAGCAGAAGAGAAAATAGAAGTTCAGGATGGACTGTTCATATAAATCCAAGAACTTATTCTATGGCCACTAGAGAGAACAAAAAGTTGATAGATTACCAAGGCTACGTTTATTGTTGCGAAGTTCCAAATCATATTATATTAATAAGACGAAATGGAAGACCTATTTGGTGCTGCAATTCAAGCGCAACTAAAAATCGTGATGGCTTCAAACTAATAGGAAATCCCTTCGACAAACTCGAACCTCCACTAAAAGCTGAAGCTCCAGCTTTGGCGCTGGGAGACCTGAGAGATGTGTTGCTCGGCTTCTCAGCCACAGCGGCATTAATGATAGCAACAACAGTGGCTCCTATCGCCTATAAGGAGTTGAGGGAGAGGAAGATCATCTGAAAGTAGACGAAGTGCTGAAGGATTTATGTTCCTATTATCACACGCAGCTCCCCCATTACAATTTGAACTGCAGTAGAAGTTGTCCAGAGGCTTATAGATGCGCAATGTTGGGATATGACGCCTGCTACCGACACCAAGACAACACACTGAACTTTAAAACTGCCAATCCATCACCTAGAATCGTAGCGCATGAATATGGGCACTATCTCTTTCATGCTTATAACGGCGTAGGACACAAATCAGAAGAAGAGGAAGAAGCGTGTGAACGATTCGCTAAAGAAGTAGAATACTGGTACATGCGCAAGATGAATCCTATAAACTGGGAAGAACTAATAGTCACAGCGATAGTAAGCTGTGTTATTTCCATGGTAGCCTATGTAGGCGCATTGGTTCTATATGAACATTTGACGAAGAAACAATAATAAACAGAGGCGACGAATAGTTAGTTAGGTGATCATAATATGGAAGAATTGAAAGATGTATATGCAGGCGGGATCCTTGGAGTTCTAACAACAACTGCGCTGGAACTGGTTAAAATGGGCATTACTTCAGTGGTTCCAAGTGAATACAAAAAAGGGACAAACTTCCTATTGGGGCTCGCTGATCTTGGGATAGCTGGATACGCTTGGACTCAATATAAGAAACCTACGAATAAAATGGAAGAAGCTTTCTGGGGAAGTTTAACTTTAGCAGAGGGAACAATAGGAACGCTTAAAACCGTTCCTGCAATAATAGACTTCGCGTTGTCTTTTGCAGAGGTGCCTGCGCAGTTCAGAATTCCAACACCTGAAATGAAACTTCGACTCCCAGCTTTCGGCTGATACAGGAGGAGTTTCTAATGCCCTTCAAAGGTGAAGTAGAAGAGGTTAAACTAAAGTCTCCAGAGCCTGAAGCAGCGTATGTTCGATTTGTTAAAAAGCTTTATCCTCAGTTGGATCCGGGTGTAGTTCCTTCAATGTGCAGAAGTGTAGAAGCAGTTGAGAGAGACTTAGTCCGCGAAGTAGACGCAGCGATGCTAGCCAAAGATTATTCAAGAGTTGGCGCAATTGTTAATGAACTTGTTGTCTTAGCGCGGGTTAGGACTGAAGTATGCGCAAGAGTAGCGCCATTTCTAGTGGAGCGAAGATAAATGGTGGAACGCAGTGGATGTGGAGAAGTAGCTTCAACTTTAAAAAACTTTGTTTATAACACTGAAAGAAATATAGGCGCTGCAAAAGCAAAACTAAAAGATAGCACGAAGGACCCCGCGAACCTTGTCATGGCGAAAGCTTACGCAGAAGAACTTCTTGAATACCGAAAGATTATTCCCACGGTTGCAGACGTTCTTTTTATATTTGAAGACAATAACATATGTAAAGAAGAGCTGAAGCCCATAAGACTATCACTCAGAGAACTATGGGAGACTCTATAAATGGGTGGGCATGAAGAAGCCATAAGTCGAATAATAGAAGAGAAAGGAGCAAGAGAAGCCTTCCATCGACTCGTTATGCTGATACACCGTGAACTTAAAGGTAAATGCAAAAAGATTCTCCTTTTCCTCGGTGGAAGACGACGACGAACGAAGAACTGGGATTTCCAACATGAGCCACGTTGAAAAATGTAAACGCTTAGCCGAAGAATTAGAACGCGCTGGTTTTGCTTCTCGATATGAAGTTCGTGGAGTCCCTCCTCTTGAATCTTGCGTGGTAGATTACGGAGATCCAAAAACCGAAGAGGCCATAAGAAGAGAGTTTCCGCTTATGGAGCGCGTAGGAGACTACGCAATGTTCACCACAAGAGGAAGCTTGGAATTCAAACCACCCCCTGTTAAAGCAGTAGTAGGAGAAGTTCCAATAAGTTCTGCAAGACCTATAGGAGCAAGAGGATTTGAAAGGAGAGAAGTCACTCCTCCACCTAAATGCTCATTTGAAGAGGTTCATCTCCACGTATGGGATCATCAAGGGGGCACACATTTTCACCTATACTGCAAAGATCCAGAAGTCTACGATTTATTAGAATTCATCAAAAAGTCAAGAGATGTGGCAAGAACCTTCATTAAATATTAAGTGCTGTGAAGAGATAGCGTTTCGAAGTTGTTTCCCCTAGACCTTTTCTTCTAAAAATAGCTAGTTGTAGATGTTGAAGCGAAGTTGTATTATTGTTTTATAATATCAACATTACTATACTTCATTCTTCATAAGATTTTAACATATTCGCTTACTCTAAACGGCTATTACGGAAAAGTTTGACGATTTTTGCAGAGTAGAAAGCTTCTTTATTTTCTTTAAGCCATAACTTTCTTTGATATAGAATGGCTGAGAAAGAAAAATATGAATGCTACGAAATGGTTAGAAGAGACTTCCTAGATATGACTACAGATTTCATAAAGATCGGAGGAGAGTTTCCCCTTAAAAGCGCATTAGATAACCTTCATGCTATCGCGCGAATTGATACTCGCTTAATCGCCATGGGATACATTGACTTGCCATCCCTTTCAAAAAGAAGAATAGAAACCGAAAACTTAATTGAAACAGTAAAGCGGAAGTTGGGGGAACTATAATTTTTGAGCTTGCCTACATACGACATAACAGAAGAAGATAAAGCTAAGCTTCGCAAATTATGCGATTTACAGAATCAATATTTGGAACCCATACCAAAGACTATCAGGGATACTGACTTCTCAACGGCTTTAGGAGTGGCTTTAGAGTGCAATATGGATATTCTCCGCGAAGTAGCTTGCAGAATAGGCAAAGGAGCATACGCAGATGGCGGCTACATCGCGCAGAAGATGGCTTGCGTTGGAAAGTGGCTTCGAGAGGCGAAGATAATATGAGCGAGAAAAAACTAACCGAATGCATGCTTGCAGTTAGAGCCGTAGCATCGGGCATGACACGTATTCACTGTGA
>JAIMAA010000173.1 GCA_023512225.1 Candidatus Bathyarchaeota archaeon | reverse complement strand
CCACAGGTCTCCGGGATTCTTGCCAAGGGGATTGCACGAGTATTGGCCAGCCTTCGGACCCTTGAAGTACTTCTTCCCAGGGTATTTCTGGGGCACGCGGACCGCGTCAAGATTAAAAACATACTCGTCGGAATTGGTGAACCAGATGATTGTTTCATATCGTCCTGAGAAGCGGCGGTTGCAATGCAGGCCGTGTTCAAAGTGCCAGATAATGCGATTGCGCATCCGCAGACCAAGCCCGGAGAAAATGGGGTAGAGGACCGTGTCTAAGGGAATTATCGCCCCTCGATCGACGTAGTTGCCAACCTGCCAGCAAATGCTACCCGTCGGGGCCAGCGTGCGTACGCACTCGGCGATCACTTGAGCTTGCTGGCGGAGGTAAACGTCAAGATGCAGCCGTTTCTCGTATTCTTTGCCAATGTTATAAGGAGGCGACGTGACAATAAGCTGAATGGATTCAGCCGGGATTGCCCTCAACATCTCCAGACAGTCGCCCGGATAGACAACGATGCGCTCTGAAGAGGAGAATTTATCGGCAATGTTCTGCCCGTGTTGGACAGTTGTAAGCATATTTTAGCACAAAAGTCGAGCTAAGTAGTTGATTTAGCTACATTTACATACTCAGTATCTTCAAAACATGTAGGCACACGAATAAGAATTTACTTCTTGACACACAAGCTAATATATCTTATAATGTAGGCATGTATGTAAGGACCATATCCCGTAAGAACAAAAATGGCTCCAGGGTTACCTATGTTCAGCTTGCCCATAACCTCAGGGATAAAGACAAGGGATATCCAAAGGCTGAGGTTATATACAACTTTGGACGAGCAGATGATCTGGATGTAGAGGCTATCCGCAGACTCATCAAAAGCCTCTGTCGTTTTCTACCACCTGAAGATGCCTCTCAAGTGCAGGCATCACTGCAGAGACACCCTGAGGCATTGCAGTTTATTAGGAGCCTTCCCCTGGGTGGTGCATACATCCTTCGTAGGATCTGGGAGATGCTCGGACTTAACACAATTATAGTGCAGTCCCTCAAGGGCCGTGAGTTCCGCTCTCCTGTGGAATGGGCCATATTTGCAATGGTAGCAAACAGGGCACTTGTTCCCGATTCCAAGCGTGCGGTAGAGCAATGGGTTAGGGAGGATGTATGGCTTGGTAATCCTGAAGGGGTAGCTTTACAACATCTCTATCGTGCAATGGATTTCCTACTTGAGCATGAAGAATCCATTCAGAGGGAGGTTTTCTTTGCCACTGCAGATCTTATGAACCTTGAGGTAGACCTTTTATTCTTTGACACTACCACTACATACATGGAGATAGAAGATGAAGACAGTGATGGGCTCAGGAGATATGGTTATTCAAAGGACAAGAGGGCTGATTTACCACAGGTAGTGATAGGGCTTGCAGTGACAAAGGAGGGCATTCCTGTCAGATGTTGGGTGCTTCCTGGGAATACCCAGGACATGAAGACCGTTGAGATGGTTAAGAAAGACCTTCAGGGGTGGAAACTATCCCGATGCATATGGGTAATGGACAGGGGGATGAACAGTGAAGAAAACAGGGTAGTACTTCAGAGGGCAGGAGGGCATTACATTATGGGTGAAAAACTCAGGGATTCTCAGGGCAACTACAAAGAGGCCTTCTGCTCTCCGGGCAGGTATCATGAGATAAGAGAGAACCTGAAAGTTAAGGAAGTAGTAGTAGGGAAAGGGGAGCGTCGAAGGCGCTTTGTTCTGGTCTATAATCCGGAGCAGGCAAAGAAAGACAAAGCTATACGGGAAAGAACATTGAACAGGATTGAAGAGACCCTTAAAGCCCTGGGGGGACAGAAGAAAGGGAAGTCTCATAAAAAAGCCATCTGTGCCCTTCTTTCTCATCGCAGTATGGGGCGATATCTGAAGCAGCTTAAAGGGGGTGCAATAAAGATAGATCGTGCTAAAGTGAAGTCGGAACAAGCTTTGGATGGCAAGTATATGCTTTGCACAAGTGATGACAGCCTAAGTGCTGAGGATGTAGCCCTTGGATACAAGCAGCTTATGGAGGTGGAGAGGGCTTTCCGAACCCTTAAGACCACACTGGAGCTCAGGCCTATTTATCACCGAAAGGATGAACGGATTAAGTCTCATGTGCTTCTGTGCTTTCTTGCCCTAGTGCTGGTGCGTATTTGTGAACGTAAAGTGGGTCTAACCTGGGATAAGATCAGAGCCGTTATGGAAAGGATTCACCTTGTAGAATTTCAATCAAAAGATGGACGTATTCTACAGCGTACTGAACTAACCCCGGAGCAGACTAACCTATTGAAAAAGCTTAATATTTCTCCACCACCAAAGCTCTTTAGGATTGATATTAGGGGTTGATTATGTAGTAACACGCCAAAATTCTGTCAGTAAGCTAACACCTTGATTTTACAAAGAAAATCAGCTTTTGTTATTCTATCACTGTCGAACGTGGGGTTACCCCTCAGCTTGGTGGACTTCCCTGTTCCGTACAGGGTCTGGGCTTGGCCATTCCCTAGCAGGCTCGCCGGATTATGAAGCCGAATCAAGTTCACTACACGTTAGGGACTAACTGTTCGCCTTCTGTTGCTCCCCACCCTACCTTACGGTATCGCAGTTACAGTTGGCTACAAGCCGGAGAACGTGTGCTTGAATCGGACTCCCACCGCTCTGATTATGTGCCATATCAGGCACACAGACCGGACACGAGCTAGATATAATACTTAAAAAAAGAAACACCATTTTAGC
>JAIMAA010000172.1 GCA_023512225.1 Candidatus Bathyarchaeota archaeon | reverse complement strand
GATTGCTGCTTAAGTCAACCGTGATGCTTGTCCATGAAGTTTCTGTTACGTTTACGTCGCCACTATCATACAAGTTTGTTATTGTGCCGTCTGGTGCAATTTTATCAATGTAAATGCGGACTGTGCCTGTGCTATCTTCACTAATCATGCGGTCATATTTAACTGTGTTAACCTTGAAGGGGACATGGCGAAATTCAGGATAAAACCCACGTGTTTCGGTGCTAGTGCCTAAAGTGCTACGTGTAATATAATACTGCACACCAGCCAATGTGCCACCAGAACCGGCAAGCACCTTATTCGCGATGTTAACTCCGCTTTCACCTAAATACAGGGGCAAAACAAAAGATTCAGAACCAGAACCTCCACCGCCTCCACTGGCAGCAATAGTAACATCAACTTCTTCATTTACAGCGTCGTCAGCCAATGTTAACGTGACATTACTACCCTCAATAAGGTTGACAGCACGTCTTACACCTATATCTACCCCGTTTTTCCGAATTTTAACTCTTGCATTGTCATCCTGCGTTATATAAGTTGCAGAATGTTCCTCGTTGCCATGCGGCTTAGTAGCATGCCCAACATGCGGTGCACTTGCATTTTTATGGTCTTCCCAGCCCTTAGCCAACAAGTTGCTAACATGCTTATTTTTCGTAGCATCCGTGCTTTGAGGGTCAACTTCATTAAATTGGGTGTGAATGGAATCGCCATGCGGTTCAACCCCACCACCACCACCGCCCGCGCTTCCACTACCAGAAACCACTTTTCCACCAGTTTTAGTGCGGGCAAGCGTTTCAGTCCGCGTAAAAAGATTAGAAATAATCCCCGCGAAAAGCTGAGGCTCACGCCCAAGCTCAAGGGTTATTTCAAGCGTTTGAGTCTTCGCATCCAACAAATACTCAGCACTTAAGACACGGAAATTCGCATTCACATTTTCATTTGGCAGTGTTACGTGGATTTTGTCTCCTGCAAGTATCGGCGTGTTCCCATAATCTATCACTGTGCTTTTAACCGTGAGGTATTCTGCGGGGTTTTTAAGGTAGGCAAGTAAAGCATTAGCTTTTTTACTGCATTCATCATCCGTGTAAAGCTCTTCATCCACATCCACAAGTTCACGTAGCCCATACAAGCTTTGGCTACCAGTATCTTGAGCGGTAGCGGAGTAACGCCGATGATTAAAGTAAAGCTTATCCACCCAGAAGGCTCCGGTGCCTTGACCTGGAAACTCCGCTACAAACTTAACCCGTTTAATCTGCGCCCAGTTGAAAGGCGGGTTAGGCAGGTCGAACTCTTCCCATTCATCCATGTATTTAGCGCCAATGTTAAGGCTTAGGAAAACCCATTTGTCGGTTGGAATCTGAAGCCATTTCCCAATAACATTATTGTTAACGTCAACAAGCTCAACCTTAACTACGCCGCTGTAAACGGGCTGTAACCGCATGAAGAAGTTAAGCGTGGGATAAAGGCTGCTGTCAACAGGGTTGGTTAAGGTTAAACGGCAACTGCCATAATAAAATTCTTGCTCCTCCACATGCTTGATACTGTAACTGCCCTGAGTCTTGGTTCCCGAATCCGTGTAAACATTACCGAGGCTTAACGCCTCCCAAACATGGTAAGCGCTTAAAATGGCTTCAGTGAATGGAAAGTCACGGTCAGGTGGATAAGCTTTCTCAGCAACACCGTAAACAGTAACCTTATTTCTGATGCGGTGAATATCCCTACGATATTCAGCCTCCTCAATACGGTCGCTGAGGCTAACACTAGAGGTTTTACTGTTACGCAGGAAAAACTCGAATATGCCGTCAGGAGCCACACGGAAATCATATCCGATAACGCCCTGCCAATCAGCACTATCCGCCACAAACCTTAAAATGTCAATCACAGGCGTGTTTTCATATTCAAGATTTGTGTAAACGGTGGAGGTGTCCTCAACTGTTTCATACCCGCTTCGGGTGTGAGGTAAACCCACAAAATTATCCAGCAAATCAATGACAAGGTTTTTAGCGTTAATATTACTGTATTTTTTGGTTACAACTTTACGATATAATTTCTCGCCAACGCAACGCCCCGACACATATACATAATTCTCCACAGCGGAAGAAACATACCGTAAACCCTCAATGCGTCCAGTTAAAATCTTAGGCAAAGTTACACGACCAATAAAGATATCCACCGACATGCCGACAGAAAGAGCATAGGCGCCGCCAGGACTATATTTGCCACCCCAATTTTGCAGCAACAACTCAAAACTACTAACCTCCCTAGTGCAGCCTAAATAAACACGGCATTGAACAACATCCGATTCAGGAATCTCCAAATCACCGCCAAAAATAACAGCAACATGCGGAAGACTAACACTCACAGCTATTCAACTCCACGCCGATACATTTCTTCCTCACCAAGCCTAACAATACTACGTGTCCGTGTGGGGGTTTCAGAAATTGCGGCGTTATACTCCCTAACGCTTGCAGTTGCAGCATTCATTTGACTAGCGAAATGCCACATAGCAGCAGCAGCCGCAACAATAACAGCTACACCTACACCAGTCAAAGCCAGAAACGTAGCATAGCTTATGTTTAGGGCGTTCTGCGCAGCAGTAGCAACCCAGCAGGCTGCGGCGTAAACCTTCTGCGCCATAGCCACACCCCAGCTTGTCCTCATAAACATACCCATAACAGTGACAACCAGCATAGCACTGTTGAAAACACGAGCCTGCTCAGCGTTTAACAAGCCAAACTGGTGGGCTATATGCCCAATAGCTG
>JAIMAA010000171.1 GCA_023512225.1 Candidatus Bathyarchaeota archaeon | reverse complement strand
AATGTTTCCTCAGTATTGATTCAATAGCTTTGTCTTTGATCATTTCAAATGTCTTCTGATCCATTTTGTACCCTCCTGGTATAATCCTCACCATAGAATAGGTAAGGAGATTTATAATAGTTTTATGAAAGTCTTTAAGCAGGAGAGACAGTTTGCATCCCTCCTTATGGATTTCTCTTTGAGAGATACCATTTGCAAAAGACTACTGCTTCCTGCCGTTCTAACTGGGAAATATTTATTAAGGATGCTATGGCTTCAGGTTGATACATGAAGACCATTTATCTCCCAGGCTATATTTGGTTAGAACCTGGCAAGAAGCCTGCTTAACAATTTATTTTAGAAAGGAGACTACCTTATGTTTTGTCTTGGTATTGATGTTTCCAAAAAGACTGCCCGTTATCTCATTCTTGATGAATCCGGCAATAAGCTTAAATCATTCACTCTTGAGAATGGTAAAGAGGCATTAGAGAGTCTACCAGAACGCCTCGAATCACTCTCTATAAGCAAAGACAACCTCCTCATAGGCATTGAAGCAACAGGTGGCTTCTGGGAGAACATCTACTCCTTTCTCAAAGACAAAGGCTTTCATATCGTCCTTCTGAATCCCTATAACACAAACAAGTTTAGAGAGGCTTTAGCCAAAAAGGCTAAAACAGACGATATAGATGCCCTCGTTATTGCTCAACTCCTTAGAACCGGAGAATATGTTCAAAGTCAGGTAGCTGAAGAGAATATTCAGGCACTCAGAGAGTTAACAACGCTCAGATATGAGTTTATGAAAGAGAGAAAGAACCTTCAGCGACAGGTATATTCCCTCTTAAATATTGTCTTTCCTGAGTATGGAAAAACAGTTATTGCCAAACCATTCTCTCAGGCATCTATGGCAATCCTTATGAGGTTCCCTACTGCAAAACATCTCTCTGAAGCTAAGACAAAGCACATAGAGAAGATTGTTCGCAAGATTCAGGGGAATAACTTCAGTATTAATGAGATTCAGGAACTCATAGAGACAGCCAAGAATTCCATTTACTCAGGAAGGGCAAAGGATGCAAGGGCTATCACATTACGCATGCTCCTTAGCCATATCCAAAACCTCTCTGCCTCTATCGAGGAACTTGAAAAACAGATGAAAGAGGTCCTTTCCCCTTCTGATAAGGATGGAGGTTTCCCCGGTGAAAACATCCTGTCCATGAAAGGAGTTGGCGAAAAGACCCTTGCTGCAATCCTCAGCTATCTTGGCTCTGATGGTTCTAATTTCTCCAGCTCAAAAGCCGCAGTAGGATATGTGGGCTTTTATCCGAAAATCTATGAGTCAGGTCAAAGTAAAAGAGCTAATACGATATCTAAAAGAGGACCAAAGGTTCTCAGATGGGCACTCTATATGGCTGCTGTCGCTTCGATCAAGCACAACAAAGAGATGAGAACCCTTTACCATAAGAAATTGTCTCAGGGTAAAACTGAAAAACAGGCCCTCATCTGCGTGGGTAAAAAGATTCTCCAGATTGCGCTCAGCCTCCTTAAATCCGGTGAATCCTATAACCCTGCAAGGGTCTTTGTCTCACATTAAGTTTTCAAAGAACGATCTTTGACAACTGAAATAACTTTTTGAGTTGGATTTCGAGAAAATCGGCTTCACCAAATGCCATACAATCGATTTTCTCAGTTCAACCCATATCTATCTATTACCCATTTTTTAACCTTGACACCTTTATAGGATGTCTTTTAGTTTATTTTATTTAAGTATACCACAAATCACTGCTGTCCAAAATAATCTAAATTCATAAACTCTACCCGCATGAAATAAGGCTTTTGGACAAGAAAATTTGCATTTTCAAAATCAGGTTGTCATTTTCTCTTTTCATGTGCTGTCCAATTAAGAAAGCCTCAATGATAACTGTTCTACATCTGGCTCAAACTGTGGTACTTCTGTTGGTTTGTCTATCCATTCCCATAAATTCCTGTATGTAAAAAGGTTTAGCCTCAGCAGTGCTACAAGATTACTTAATGACCACCTGAAGGTTGAACGCACCTTAAGATACTTCAATATCAGTATTGCTATCAATGCTGTCCAAATCTGTATCTTAAGGGCATTTGCTGATGTCCCTACAAAGGTCTTTATCCTGAGATTCTGTTTAAGTGTCTTGAAGAATATCTCTATCTGCCACCTGTCTTTATATATTGCTGATATGGTGGTTGAACCAAATTCAAGGTGATTGGTAAGTAGCACGATGATATCCCCTGTCTCCTTATCCAATAGCTCTATTTTCCTCAGGAGATAGTGGCAGTCCTGTTTTGCATAAAAACCTTTTAGCCTTACTATTTCATCCTTGAGGATATTTCGATTCTCAGGTAATGGAAGCCTCTTTGCTCCATATTCAGCTTTCGTCTCCTTTACTGTTTTCTCAAATTCTAATCTTGAAAAAAGTGATAGAATTTGTCCAAAAATACTGCTAAACTTATTCATATACACCTCCGGTCTGGGTTTATTTTTTGTGTATATCTATTTTACCCAGATCGGAGTTTTTCTAAAAGTTATTTTGGACAAGAGTGATTCGGCTTAACTTTTAACAAGTTGCTTCCCTGCCTCATAGGCTTCTCTTAAAGCTGTAGGATGCTTCAGTATCGCGCCCTTTACATCGACGCCTGTATACCCTAAGGTCTTATGTTCAGAAACGCTAATAGTTTTAAAAAATGCCTTTGCAGATGTTTCGGCACATTGCATCCCTTGAAGACCGATTTCTTTTTTTTGACCTCCTACTAATAGTAAAAGAC
>JAIMAA010000170.1 GCA_023512225.1 Candidatus Bathyarchaeota archaeon | reverse complement strand
GTCGTCAGGAGTATTAACACCACGTTCTGTAGATCTCATGTTAACCGTTGCCCAATCGGCCATGAGTTTTGCAAAAGTCATTGCCGCTATTACTGTTCCAACTCCCGTTCCAAATATTGGAAGCGAACCGAAGAACAGAAGCGAGTCAATCAGTAAGGAGGCTTCATCTTGATAAAGACCCGTAAAAACTAATCCTTCAGTATTACTTCCACTTTTTGAAAGATATGTTTTTAATTGAATATCGCAACCTGGGGGCACTTTGTTTGTTTCCACAGTTACGTAACTGATATATGATCCTATTGCGGGTGCTGTAGCTCTGCCATAAATTGGAAAACATATGCGCACTTCAACTATGCTACCCAAAACATATCTTTTAATTGACGGCTTAGTGTACATAGCATAGTCGACTCCGCGAAAAGTTCTAGACATTCCTCTAGCATCAAACGCTTTCATTTCAGACCAAACAGCAGCTGCAGCACCAACATAACCTCTCCAATAATCAGCTTCAGTATCAGACGCCCAATAATCCTTTGTTTGATAGGTACCAATATGGACGTATGCTCCAAAGCCATTTCTATTGTTTGGATTAAACGTTTGACCAGGCTTTGCAAAACCTATCACAGCACTCGTATAATAGTGTCCACCACCATGAATAGGCATCATAAGATTCTCCTTAAAATCAGAAGCTTTTAATGGTCTGCCAAATTGTACCCACCAAGCCTCATTAAAACCTGGGTATCCACCGGAAAGAAGTTGTTGCTTACACTCGCCATTCAATTGGACAGGTGCGAGCTCGTTTCCTGAAGGCCAACATGTCACGTCGGGTTTATTGATATGCGACATTAACTGTTTAAATCCGCCTTCACCCCACTCTTGAGAGCTGCTTTCTCCTTGAACCCAAACTCGATAGAATGGGTAGCCAGCTGTGTGAACCCAGGTTACACGGTGATTGAGCATTGCTTGAGCTATTTTGTCAACCCATCCGTTCCAGCTATATCCAGATGGAACTGGCAATATTTCACCATGAGTATTTAAAACAATGACATCTTTGCGTGTTTCAACAATGGATTGGTATGAGCTCCAATTCGTCACCACCTCATAATTGATTTTATAAAAAGGAGGCGTTTTTCCATATCTTGGATGCACCCACACTATGTTTCTACTTTCTAGTGGAGATAGAGCAAGGATTGCGCCATCTTTTACCCTTTGAGGATTCACTGTCTAGTCTGGGAAAGACCAGCCGCCAACGCCAGTCAAACATATAATGTAAACCTTTGCAGAACCTTGAATAGCGTTGGCTGTGGATGTTTCTGCCAGAATAAGAAGAGATATAGAGATTACACTTAGCAGGAAGAGTGCATTTATCTTTTTCACATATTTTCACTTCTATTATTGGAATTTTTGCGTTTGTTGTTTCGCCATTTTATTGTGGCAGCGCCCGCTGAAGCCCCAATTATGGTTGAAACTGCGATGATGAGTCCGTAGGATTCGAGGAAGCTTGGACTAATGGCTTGATTTGCAGTGTCTTGTGCTTTGGTGGCGTAGCGCAAGACACCGTCGTAGAAGTTTGAGGCGAATTCTTCCTTTGCCTGATTAAGCAGGTCGATGGCTTTCTCCAGTCCTTTCGTTCTTCCTTCTCTTTGAGCCTTTGCTATGGCGGCTTCAGCGCGTTTCATTGCTTCCAATGATTCAGCTTTCATTACATGCGCTCTTATGGCGGTTGCAGCTGCAACATATGCTCCAAAAAAGTCTCTATCAGTTTCATTTCCGTCCCAGTTATATGTTTGCTCTGCTCCGAAATGAACATAGAACCCAAAATTGTATGTCTCGTTTCCTTGAGCAAATCTAACCACGGCATCCGGATACGGACCACCCTCTCCTCCATGAAGATATGGCCAAACTATTAGTTTTCTGAAGTCCTTTTCTAAGCGATATCCTGAGGAAACCCAAGAAGCATAAATACATCCTCCCCAATCAAAAGCAAGCCACCAGCGCGCGGCACCACTTAGGCCTGCTGGAGAATAACGTTGAGGGTAGGGAAGTGGCCAGCACGTGGCGTTGCCCTTCCCAACGTGGCTCATTAAGTGCTTGAATCCCTGTTCGCCCCATTCTGCTTCACCCATGTTTTGCAGCCAAACCATGTAGAATGGGTAGCCGCCCACATGAACCCAAGACACATTTTTGTACAGCATTGCTTGCGCTATCCTGTCAGTCCACCCTTCCTTACTGTAGCCTGCCGGCACAGGCAATATTTCGCCATGCGCATTCACAATTATCACGTTTGATGCGTACTCGATGAGGATTCTGTAGGCTGTCCAGTCGGCCACCACTGTAACACTCACATTAATCGGGATTTCCTCAAGAACCAGCTCACTGTAAAATGCTGAGATCTCCCTCTCCTCACCAGTCCACCAGCGGATTCGCTGGTAAAGATGGCCGGCGGGTGGTGAAGAAGCCTTCAAAACACCATCCAAAACCCGGGACATGTTGCCAACACCTATCGCATTCACACCCTCCAAACAAACAACATAAACATTAACAGGAACAGTCGCGGCTTCAGCTGCCTTAACAACGGGACTCAAAGAAACAATACTCTGCGAAAGCAAGACACATACCAAAAATGTAATAGTTAGGGGAAAAGAGCATAACTTCTTAACACAACTTAACCCTAAAATCATCCCCTTCCGCCATCAATATAATAACGGTGTTATTTCTTATAAAACTTACGAAGCTTGCGAAAAGTTGTAGCGTAGAGTTCTATCCAATTTTGCTTGTT
>JAIMAA010000169.1 GCA_023512225.1 Candidatus Bathyarchaeota archaeon | reverse complement strand
ATTTCGTCGTGAGAGACACACACCACACAGGCGCAGAATACGGTTACGTTGATGTTTTTCGATTAATCCATGCCTTAGATGTGTTAGGCGAAAACTTAGCGGTAGACGCAGGCGCGCTTTCAGCTCTTGAATCGCTGATAATCGCTAGAATAGAATCATTCAAAAGCATATACTTCCACCGCGTTGGAAGAGCCGCACAAATCATGCTTGCTATTGCGATGGAAAAAGCAAACGCAGAGTTGGGATTAACACACTTCAGCACTCCAGAAGAGTATCTTGCTATGGACGACTATACTCTGTGGACTATGTTGAAAAACTGCAAAAAATCAAGCAGAATAATAAAAGACTTAGAGAGAAGAAAGATGCTCAAATGCGCTTATGAAAGAACCTTCTACGAAAAAGACGCCATGATTTCAAACATTTTCAGCCAAGAAGCATATAGAAAACAAATACAAGCTGAAATTGCACAAAAAGCCAAAGTCGAAGCAGAAACCGTCATAATCGATGTACCAACTGTGCCATCAGTTCCATATCACCATTCAGTTCTGATGGAGCCTATGGAAATCCCAATATTTTATAGAACAAGAGAAGGCAAAATGATTCCTCAACGATTAAGCGAAATCTCAAAAATCTACGAAGTCTTAAAAGGATTCATGAACATACTACGCGTTTACACAATTGAAGAGAACCGCGAAAAAATCAGCAACGCAGCATCGGAAATTTTAGGCAAAATTCCAACAACTGCAAAAATATCCTACTAAAGTGAACAACATGCAACCAATAACGCTAAAAGGACGTAGAATCGTCGAAGGGCAATGCAAAGCAGAAGCATTAGTATCAAAGAAACCCATAAGTTTCTTGGGTGGAGTTGACCCAGCAGACGGCAAAATAATTGAGAAAGGGCATGAGTTGTGCGGAGAATGTGTAAAGGACAAGGTTTTGTGTTTCCCGCATGGACATGGCTCAACAGTAGGCAGCTATGTATTATATTCTTTGGTTAAGAAAAATTTGGCGCCAAAAGCAATAATCAACCAAACAGCTGACCCGGTTGTGGTTGTTGGAGCCATTATAGCCAACATTCCCATGATTGACCAAATAGATATCAAACAAATTGAAACAGGCGATTTAGTAGAAGTTAATGTTTGCAAAGGCATTGTGAAGATTTCGAAAAGAAGGGAGAGCTAAAGCGTTTGCATTTGACGAAAGAAGAAGAACGCATTTACGACGGCGAATTTGGCTGGGCAAACCAAATCTGTATGAAAATACTCGTCCGCCTAGGTGAACTTTTCAACGCAACAAAACTTATCCCAATAAGTTCCGCGCATGTTTCAGGCGTTTCATACAAAACGCTCGGCGACGCCCCCATCGATTTTCTAGAAGCCATAGCAAATGCTGGCGTAAAAACAAGCGTAAAAGCAACACTAAACCCTCACGGCATTGATAAGGAATATTTGTGCAAGAAACTGTCATCCGACATATGCAAAAAACAGTGGCAAATTTTGGAATATTTCAATAAAATGGGTTTCAAAAATTCTCTAACATGCACACCGTACTACTTGGAAAAACTAGGACGCGGCGCGCATCTTGCTTGGGCTGAGTCGTCTGCAGTAGTCTATGCTAATTCGGTTATCGGAGCGTGGACAAACCGAGAAGGAGGACCAAGCGCTCTTGCTGCAGCGATTATTGGGAAAACACCAGACTACGGAGTTCACAAGACTGAAAATCGCCAGCCTAAGGTTTTGGTGAATGTGGAAACCTCATTGCGGAACGAGACGGAATTTGGCGCTTTAGGAATATTTCTTGGCAAAATTTTGGAAGACAAAATTCCAGTAATTCAGGGGTTACAGGGCGCTTCACAAGACCATTTGAAACAGTTAGGCGCTTCTCTTGCATCAACAGGAATGGTCAACATGTTCTACCGTAACAATAGAAAAGTAAAGGTTAACGAGCTTGAAAAAATAAGTGTAGAGAAGAAAGACATAAGGCGGGCAATGGAAGAGTTAACAACTACCGCCACACAAAAGCCCGACCTAATCTTCATAGGATGCCCCCACTGCTCATTACGAGAAATCAGACAAATCGCAGATTGCATAGGCACAAGAAAAGTTAAAGCTGAAACAGAATTATGGATTTGCACATCTCACTTCACAAAAGAAAAGGCATGGAAATATACAGAAAAAATAGAGCAAAGCGGTGCCCACATAATAACTGACACATGCGCTGTTGTCACCTGGACTGACAAACTGGGAATAAAAACTATAATGACAAACTCTGCAAAAACAGCCCATTACGCACCAACACTAAACAAAGCAGAAACGACACTAACGCCACTAAAAGACTGCCTAGAAACAGCATTCAAAGGGTAAGGTTTATTCGCACGAAAAAATATTTGCATGATGCTCATGAAAAAAGAGGCTCCGGTAGTATAGCCCGGTCAAGTATTCCGGCCTTTCGAGCCGGAGACGCGGGTCCGAATCCCGCCCGGAGCACCAAAAATCTGCTTGCTTCAGCAGAAAGAAGCCAGAAACGGGCTTTTTGCCCACTGGCTTGTGGGACCGTCCTGGGACCGTCCCAGCTATGTTGGGAGGACCGTCCTATGCCCAAGGATAAGATTAGTGAGCTCAAGAAGCGTGTCGAGGAGCAGTGTAGGGCTTTAAACTCTTTAGCTTCAAGCATAGAAGGCGAAGATAGGCTTGGAGATTTAATGAAGCGTGTGGAGAAGCCATGTGAAGCCTTAAGCTCTTTAGCTGTTGCTGGCGTTTCGGGCGAAGGCTTTGTTTTAAGCTGGTCTGAGACGAGGCAACTGTTTCTGCAGTATTTGGAG
>JAIMAA010000168.1 GCA_023512225.1 Candidatus Bathyarchaeota archaeon | reverse complement strand
CATTATATTGTCATCCTTTTCTGGAAGAACTATAAGCACTGTCTTTTCTGATAATCCCATATTTTTAAAAATCCTGACCATGTCTTTTGTCTTCGGCTTATCTATAGAGATGAAGTCCACCACAGCTATCTCTCCATCGGAGAACTTCATGGTCAGCGCCTTGTATAATGCGGTCTTTCTCATATTCTTCGGCAGATTGATAGAATAGTCGCGGGGCTGAGGCCCGAATACTATACCGCCGCCTCTCCAGATCGGAGACCTTATGCTGCCATGCCTTGCCCTTCCTGTCTTTTTCTGCTTCCATGGCTTCTTGCCTCCGCCGCTTACCAATCCCCTTGTCTTTGTGGCATGGGTTCCCTGCCTCTGGTTTGCGAGATAGCCTACAACAGCGCTATGCACCACTGCTTCAGAAGCCGTGTTGTTAAATATTGCTTCTGAAAGGGCTATTTTGCCCTTTGCATTGTTATTAATGTCTTTAACCTCTATCTCAAACATGTCACTCTCCATATTCTTGGCCTGTATTTAAGCCTTCCTTATCTCTACAATTGAGTTTGTAGCTCCAGGCACAGCGCCTTTTACCAGTATGAGATTCTGCTCGGGACGGACATCGATGACAGTGAGATTTCTCATTGTAACCTTGTCGCTGCCCATGTGTCCCGCCATCCTCTGCCCCCTCCAAACCCTTGAGGGGAATGAGCTTGCACCAATAGAGCCCGGTGCCCTGTTAAACATAGAGCCGTGTGAATCAGGGCCACCTTTAAATTTATGCCTCTTCATAACGCCCTGAAATCCTTTGCCCTTTGATATTCCCAAGACCACTACTTTATCGCCTTTGCTAAAGCTGTCTGCCTTGATCATATCCCCAACTTTAAGGCCTGTCATATGGAACTCCTTTAATATTTTAAACAGAGGCGTTCCAGCCTTTTTAAAGGCTCCCAACAGGGGCTTGGGCACATTCTTTTCTTTTCTTATCTCGATGAAGCCGACCTTCACAGCCTCGTATCCGTCCTTC
Organism: Candidatus Bathyarchaeota archaeon; assembly: GCA_023512225.1. Taxonomy (GTDB): domain Archaea; phylum Thermoproteota; class Bathyarchaeia; order Bathyarchaeales; family Bathycorpusculaceae; genus DSLH01. The sequence continues at coordinate 1,819 of JAIMAA010000168.1, read as the reverse complement.
TCTGGAGTCTTAACCTGAACCACACAGCACGGCCCTGCCTCTATTACCGTAACAGGCACAAGCCTGCCATCTTCTGTAACTATCTGTGTCATGCCGAGCTTTTTGCCTAAAATACCTGTCATAGCTTTATCTCCACATCTACCCCCGATGCAAGTTCAAGCTTCATTAATGCATCAACGGTATCGGGGGTTGGATCATATATATCTATAAGTCTTTTATGAGTCCTTATCTCAAACTGTTCCCTGGATTTTTTATCCACATGGGGCGATCTCAGGATAGTAAATTTGCTTATCCTCGTCGGCAATGGTATGGGGCCTGCAATCCTCGCACCCGTCCTCTGTGCAGTATCCACTATCTCTTTTACAGATTGATCCAGCAATCTGTGGTCGTAAGCCTTTAATTTTATCCTGATCTTTTGGTTCACTTTTCTACTCCAACACCTCGGTAACAACCCCAGCGCCTACTGTCCTTCCGCCCTCTCTTATTGCAAACCTCAATTCCTTCTCCATGGCTATAGGCGCTATCAGTTCTACTGTTAATGTTACATTGTCTCCGGGCATTACCATCTCTACTCCCTCGGGAAGGTGTGCCACTCCTGTTACATCTGTCGTCCTGAAGTAAAACTGCGGTCTGTATCCGTTGAAAAATGGTGTGTGCCTTCCTCCCTCTTCCTTTGTCAATATGTATGCCTCTGCCTTGAATTTTGTGTGCGGGGTTATGCTCCCTGGTTTTGCAAGCACCATTCCGCGCTCCACTTCTTCTTTCCCTATTCCCCTCAGCAGTACTCCTATGTTGTCTCCTGCCCTGCCTTCGTCAAGGAGTTTCCTGAACATCTCTACTCCGGTTGCTACTGTCTTTCTTGTCTCCCTCAGTCCTACTATCTCTACTTCTTCTCCTACTTTGACTATTCCTCTTTCTACTCTCCCTGTGACAACTGTTCCACGTCCGGAGATTGTAAATACGTCTTCTATAGGCATAAGAAATGGTTTGTCTATTGGCCTTTCGGGTGTTGGTATATAGCTGTCTACTGCATCCATAAGCTCAAGTATGCATTTGTATTCCGGTGCATTATAGTCGTTGCTGTTAGATTCCATTGCTTTTAGTGCGCTTCCCTTGACTATTGGTATGTCGTTTCCGGGAAATCCATACTTGCTGAGCAGTTCCCTTACTTCAAGTTCTACAAGGTCAAGGAGTTCGGGGTCATCCACCATGTCGACTTTGTTCATGAATACTACTATGTACGGCACTCCTACCTGCCTTGCAAGGAGTATGTGCTCTCTTGTCTGGGGCATTGGCCCGTCTGCTGCGCTGACTACTAATATTGCTCCGTCCATCTGGGCTGCTCCGGTTATCATGTTCTTTACATAGTCTGCGTGTCCGGGGCAGTCAACATGGGCATAATGCCTCTTGTCTGTTTCGTATTCAACATGAGCTGTTGCTATGGTGATTCCCCTTGCCCTTTCCTCGGGTGCATTGTCTATCTGGTCGTATGCCCTGTACTGGGCAAGTCCTTTTATTGCCAATACTTTGGTTATTGCTGCTGTAAGTGTTGTCTTTCCATGATCAACGTGCCCTATGGTCCCCACATTTACATGCGGCTTTACTCTCTCAAATTTTGCCTTGGCCATAACTCCTCCTTGTTAAAAATTCAAAATTAAAAAATCAAAATGCAAAATAAGTGATCTCATAATTTTTTATTTTTAAATTTTGCATTTTGCACTTTTCACAAGCCCATGACCGGAATTGAACCGGTGACCTCATCCTTACCAAGGATGCGCTCTACCTACTGAGCTACAGCGGCACATTGGCTTGCAAGTTG
>JAIMAA010000167.1 GCA_023512225.1 Candidatus Bathyarchaeota archaeon | reverse complement strand
GTTTGCGGACGGGAAATCAGCGAGGAAGACTATGAGAGCTATGATGGTATGTGTTGGGAGTGCTGGGATGATCAGCTGACCGAAGAGTCTGAAGACATGTTTGGAGATGTGATGTGAATGGGTGAGGAAAAAATTTGCGAGTGTATGAGATGTGGCAGGAAAATCACAAAAGAAGAATATGACACCTATGGCGGCTTATGTGAAGAATGCCACGAAATCGAAATAGACGAACTCGACTATGAAGACGATGATTACTGACAAAATCACGAGCACCCAAGTTGTTCTACTTTTTACCTTATTTTGTTATTTTTGGCGATTTCTTAAAGAAACGTTTCATTAAAGCTTAGTTTCAGAATTTCTTTTATTTTTCTGGCTTAACAATGTTGTTGGTGTTGAATGCTTGCCTATTTTCCAGCAGAGCGTTGATTCTGAGCTTTACGAGTGGCTTTTGAAAGAGCAGAAGAGGCGGAAGGCTCTAAGCATCCAAGACGTAATCCGTCAAGTTTTGCGTGAAGCCAAAGCGGAGGCTGAAAAGCAGCATGGTTAACGTTAGGCAGCTTTTAGCCCAGAAACTCTTTGGAATACACTCTGCTTCTTCTCAAACGCAAGCTGAAATCCAGCGTGTTTACGCGGGTTTAGGCGCAGAGTTTGGTCAACCTCTCACTTATGACAATATTACCTTTGCAATTAAACGTGAGCCTGTAGCCCACCGCATTGTTTTCGCTGTGGCTCATGATATTTTTGACAACTGGTTTGAGGTTGAACCTCTCGAGGAAGGTGTTGATAAGGAGAAATTCAACGAAGCTGTTCAAAAGGTTTTGTTGCTGCTTAACGCTAAAGACGTTTTCACACAGGCTGCTGTTTTTGAAAGGGCTTATGGCTGGAGCATAATCGTCATGGGCTATCAGGATAAAGGCGTCATATTAAAAGACCCTGTTTTAATGCCTGAAAAAATCGTTAGCCTCGAAGCCTACGCTCCAACAATGATAACACGTGTCCAAACAGATAAGAATAGGCAGAGCGCACGCTTCGGCTTGCCAGAAACCTACAAAATCAAAATAGCAGAAAACGAAGAAGTTGAGGTTCACTTCAGCCGAGTCATACACTTCGCCACTCGCCTCTTAGACCATCCTTGGAAGGGCATAAGCGTTCTCGAACCAGTCTGGGACGACCTAACCGTTCTGCGGAATATTCGCTGGGGCATGGGACAAACCATGTACCGTTATGGCAGCGGTTTTCCAGTCGTCACGGTTAAAGGCGCAACAAAAGAGCATATAGACCAGTATAAGCGTGAGTGGGGTCCGTTGACAGCCCAAACGAGCATGTGGGCAGACGAAAACACAACAATAGAGTTTAAAGGCTTGGCTGGAAGAGCCTTAGACCCAGAACCTTATTACACGCCTATAATGGAGAACATAAGCGCAGGCACAAGCATTCCAATGGCGATTCTGCGCGGAGCCCAAGCAGGCCAATTGGCAGGAAGCGAAGTGAACGAACGTGAATACTTCAAGCTGATAAGCGACTGCCAAAGTCGCTATGAACCCTACATCATGGACCTAATCGACCGATTAATGGAAACAAAACAAATCCCAGACACGCATTACCGCATTAACTGGCTTGGCGGATTCGAAATAAACCCAAGAGACCAAGCGGCTGCGGAACTGGACAAAACCCGCAGCCTAACGCTCAAAACAAACTGGATGACAGTAAACGAGATAAGACAGCTTGAAGGCTTAGAGCGGCTTCCTGGCGCGGATGTAGTTTTAGGCTTAAGCAAACTTCAAAACGGAACCATTCCAAACATCAGCTCCGCAACATCAAAAAGAAAACTGGAGTTAGAACGCAAATTCGGAAAACCCATAGACAAGCTCTTAGCCGACAGAATCGCAGCAGGCAAAAGCGTAAACAAAATCTGCAAAGAACTGGGCATAGGAAAACAAACCTTCTACAGCTGGGCAGAAGAATATCAACTAAAGCGTTAAGTCGGTTTCTTTTCCATCCGCTTGCGAGCTATGAGCTTGGCAGCTTCCAATATTTGTGCAGCCTGTTCTTTCTTCAGTTTATGCCTTTTTTCACCCAACTCTTTAATGGCTACGTCTATGTCAGAAACTTCAATGAAACCCTTGCTCAGGCTTTCTAAAAGCACAGTCCAAGTGTTCCATGTTTTAAGCCCAAACATCCTCGCCAGATTCGAAAGAGCCTTCTCATCAACTAAAACTTCTGCTTTTTTCTCTCTTGCAAACATAAGCGTCTCAGCATCTGCCCTTGATATGTTTTCATCTTCAGCCAACCTCTTTGAAGCAGAGGCTAAACGCTTTGGAAAATCTTCAACTATAATCCAGCCTTCTTCTATGGCTTTCCCAATGATTTGAGCATCAAGATGACCGAGTTTGACGCCTTCGTCAACGGCTTCCCGTTTCACATTAGGCGTAATTATCACCTGTTTGAAAAGCTTCTTTAGGAGATGCAGCTTGTTTATTTGGGCTAAATGGATAAGCGGACCAGCATCAGAAACAACGGCTGGCAAGGCTTAATCTCCATACTTCGCCTTAACGTATTCGCGTATGCCCTCAGAATCCCAGTTAACTGGGACGCCTTCCCTCTCCAAAATTTCAAGAAACTCACGCAGCGAAATGCCTAATACTTCAGCAGCCCGTCCAGCAGTCAACTTCCCCCTCCTATAAAGATCCACTACCCTTCTACGCAATCCATCCTCAATAAACTCCTTAATCAAAGTCGAACGGTCAACATCCTCAATACGCCTTAAGGCTTCAACCCTCTCCAAGTCACGCTTTGAAAGGCGAACAGTAACCACGGCGCTTTTCTCAGTCATGTTTATCCCAAATAATAGAGAATACAATGTAATACATAAG
>JAIMAA010000166.1 GCA_023512225.1 Candidatus Bathyarchaeota archaeon | reverse complement strand
GCTTTTGCACCCCTTGATTAATTATTGTAAAACAATTTTCTAATAAATGTATTGCAGTCATAAGATAACGATTTATAGTACATAAACGTATATAATTTTATCACATCTTTCATGGCAATTTAATACCATAAGCGGCATATTTTGCATTATTTTTGAATTATCCCGCAAAAAATTTCACAGTATATTTATTTTTTAAATAAAATGTAGTAAAATGAAAGTAGTTTTTCGCAGAATGGAAGGATAGTTTAAAACATTATTAATTTGGAGGATGGTAGGATTATGAAGTATGTATTTCTTGCTATGTTTGTCTGTATCATGATATCTATAGGCATTTACAGCAGAAAAAAAATTAACAGCGTACAGGATTTTCTTTTGGGAGGAAGAAAAATGGGACCGTGGATAACGGCTTTTGCTTACGGAACCACATATTTTTCTGCAGTCATATTTGTAGGATATGCAGGAAGAATAGGCTGGAATTTCGGGCTGTCATCCATGTGGATCGGAATAGGAAACGCGGTCGTAGGAAGCTTGCTTGCCTGGCTTGTTTTAGCAAAACGCACAAGAAAAATGACGCATGAATTGAATGCATCAACAATGCCTGAGTTTTTTGAAAAACGCTATGGAAGCAAATCAATGAAAGTATTCAGTGCGTTTATAATTTTTATATTCCTTCTCCCAAATTTCTTTTTCCTCTTTGATTTTTCCAAGATTTTTTTGGTCAGATGTCATTATTTCAACCCAAATAATGCGTGAACGATTAAAATTGTATAAAAACTTTCTTAGATGTAAACCAGACCAGGCATTTTTATGCAAATCCATCTTAAGGACATGAAAGAGGCAGGTAAATACCATTGGAATCGAGAGGAAAAAATGGTCCTTCAGACACCCCTCCCTCGTACTCCTTTGCTGATGCCGTCTTCCTCCCGATTAATCCACCTTCAGGTGACCCTGGCCAGCGCCTCCTCATACTCGGTCCTGTAAAACCACGTCCTCTCCAGCTTAAGAACCCATCTCCTGGAGGCGTGTATAAGTTTGCCCGGAATCAGGAAGAGCCTCTCTCTTATGGTCTGGATCATGTCCTTTACCTTCTTCTGACCCAACACCTCTTCCTTGAAAAAGTTCATAAGGTTATAAGCAAGCATCAAAAGCTCAAACCAACTACAGTTACCGGCATAATTATGAGAGACCACCTTGTCCAGGCCAAAACCGTATATCCCTTCCTTGATAAAGTTCTCACAAGAAGCCCTTTTATTGTAATACCTCCAGACCTCTTCCGGCTCTATACTGCTATTGGTTACTATAACCTGGTAATCGTAGGTTACATCCCCTGTGTTAAGCAGTTTAAGCTGCTTCTTGGGGGACTCTCCCACATTTACCCTCTGCCTTATAACAACCATCCTTATGGTTTCATCTTTTGTGAGGGTATATTCGTCCTCACTTACCTCCACTCCACTGCCTATAGCCTTCCAGTCCCTTATGGATCCGATCTTTCTTTGGACCCATGGCTGTATCGGCAAAACCACATAAAATTCAATGGACCCGCTTATAAGAAACTTGAGCATATCCAGGCTGAAAAACCCGCTGTCTGCCCGAAGCCTTATCTTCTCTACATGGGAGGGCAGCTTCTTAACAACCCCTTTAAGAAATGCAATGGCATTATAGGAGGTATGGTGATTTCCGCTCCTAAAAAGCCCTCCCACATAGTCCCTGGTCTCACCTATAAAACAGAAAAGGGGATGGTAGCTCCTTCTACCCCTCTTCTTTGGATTATATCCAATCCCCGCCCTCTGTTGACTGCCATACACAGTGCTTACATGGGAATCCAGGTCAAGACAGATGCTCCTAAAGGATTTGAAACCCTTTCTGAACCCCATAAGGAGGTCAAAGTTAAGCGTTGCCATCTCCCTGGACTCATGGACCCGGAGAGCGGAGAGGAAGCGGCTTATGGTGGATTGGACCGGGAAGCCGAAAATGCCCGCCACCTTCTGGAATACCCTGTCGGTACAGAGGCCTTTCATATGGCTCGGCCTCGGATAACCCAAAAAGATACCGTAAAGAAGGCTGGTGAACATCGCACTGACACTGTATTTACTCACTCTCCGGCCCTCTACTCTGACCCTTTCTTCTATTCTCTCCTGGATACGGTGTCTCTTAAAGAATCTCCTTATAAGCCCCGTGCCTCCGAACCGGGTGAGGTTACTTCCAGTGAACTGCTCGGAGACTTCCTTTATTTTTTGATTGCCTGTTCCTCTTTTTTGAGATATATTCTTTTTCACTGGTTCAGTGCCTCCTCTATAGCTTTTAAGGTTTATCAAACACCCTTATTTTACTATAGTTGGAGGCACTTTTGTTTAGAAAGATATCCCTTTCATGCATAATTTGGGTTAAAGAGGGGGTGAAGAAACTAAGCCGTTCTAACTTCCGTATATCATCCAAGCAGGAGAATTTTCGGATCGTCACGGAACTGTAAGGAACTTCATAGAACTAAGAAAACGCTTCACCAACACCTATCCCATTTTTTTGAATTTCCAAAACACAATCGGATATAATGATATATATAGCTTAAGGAGGTAATGTCACATGAGAGATTTCATTTTTTTGAACATTTTTACTTGGCTAATTATAAGCGTTTTTATGCTGGAGGTTTCATTTGCCTCCGTTAGAGCCCAGGAGGGGGAAGCTGCCGCTGTGACCGTGGAGCTAAAGGCGGTCGGCGACTCCGGTGTGTCCGGTCAAGCGTCTCTGATGCCTATGGGCGATAAAACCATGGTCTCTATAACACTGACCGGCGCCCCCGAGGGTGTTGCACAACCTGCACATATTCACCAAGGAACCTGTGAGAACTTAGGCGCGCCAAAGTATCCGCTTAGTGCGGTCGAGAACGGCAAGTC
>JAIMAA010000165.1 GCA_023512225.1 Candidatus Bathyarchaeota archaeon | reverse complement strand
TGTGAATTTAAGGTAATTTTCAATGGAAAAGAAGTATTCAAGGATGTTGTGTATGCGAAAATGGAAAACGATAATGTCATAGTGAAAGATATCGTTGGAACATCTAAAAAGTTTAAAAAATGCAGAATAATAGAGGTCAATGTAAACTCTACAAGTCTGGTATTGTCCAGCATTTGAACCGTCTTCAACAATCAACTACACCTTTAAAGCGTTAGAATAGAAAATAACTCCATAAGACTTATCTCTTCAATTGAAGATCCCTTTCTTCGGAGAGAGGAAAATGAAAAAGAATCTTTTCACCTTTGTAATTTTAACATTAACTTTGCTGGCTTGTTCCATAGCAACATCTTACACCTCAAAAGAAACATTAGGACCCTACTATACTTGGGATGCAGACATGATCAATGTTGATACACTACATCAACAAGGATACACTGGAAAAGGAGTTTATGTAGCAGTCTTAGACACAGGATTGGCACCAAACTGGAGAGACTACTTCCCAGAAGAAAGAATCGCAGCACACCTAGGAAAAGGCTTCAAAGAGCCAGTACATTTTGATCCAAAAACCAAAGAATACGTGTACGCAGGATTCGTTCACGAAACAACTTTCATAGGCTCTACGGGGAGCGAACACGGAACCCATGTCACAAGCACAATAATCGGATATAACTATTATTCACCTGCCGACGCTGCCGCTGGATTACCTCTACCGCCAATATATGTCCAAGGCATCACACCAGAAGTAACCATCATCCCAGTGAAAGTTTTATCAGACTATCATTTTGGATCAAAGAACCTACCACCAGGAGAAGAAATGCATGTAGTTTTTGGAACAGACCTCGCTGTTGCAGCTGGAATTCGCTACGCCACAAACCTTAAAATTGCAGGGTATAGTCCAATGATAATTACCATGAGTCTAGGTGGACCAGAACCAGCACTAGTAATAGAAGACGCAATCAACTATGCGATCTCAAATGGTGTAATAGTCGTCGCCGCAGCAGGCAACGAAGGAGATCAAGGAATGGCGTGGCCAGGAGCTTATCCACAAGTAATTTCAGTCGGGGCATGCGGCTGGAAGTATGAATGGTACTGGGGAGGCTATACAGCACCACCGCCAAGAAATAGACTTTGGTGGCTACAATCACCATACTACGCATACAATGATGTGGCTGAATCATCTAGTTTAGTAAATGAGGTTTACATAACAGAGTGGAGTAGCAGAGAAAAACCTGGACAGGATTTAGACGTTGTGGCTCCTGGAAGCTGGGTTAGAGGACCTTACGCAGGTGATCCGGGATATTCACATCTTCCATGGTGGAGCAATGGTTATCCAGCATTCTTCTATAGCCGTAATCCAGGAAACTTCTACTATGTTGGTGGTACCAGTATGGCTACGCCTCACGTAACTGGTGTTGTAGCACTTATGTTGCAGAAAAATCCAAGCTTAACACAATCCCTGGTGGAAAACATTCTGGAGACCACTGCTTTAGCAATTCTGCCTTCTTCAATGACCGTCTGGGATCTTTATCCTACACAAGGATGGTACACTTACAGTTGGGGTTCAGACGCTACAGGCAAGGGTCTAGTTCAAGCTGATGCTGCGGTTGCTGCAGCCTAAAACATAGCTATACTATTAATTCCCCTCTTTTTATTAAGAAATTGCAGAAAGATAAAAAGCCAATTTATATTTTATTGTTTATTTCACATGTTTTATAAGAGTCGTGACAGCTAGAGGTTAATGAAATTTTGAAATATTTGTGCCCCATGCTCTGTATGTGTAACTTCTGGATGAAACTGTAGACCATATTGAGCCTTTGTTTTGTGTTTTATTGCTTGAATTTTACAATTGTCTGATTCAGCTAAGATTATGAAATCCCTTACGCTTTTTACTTCGTCATTGTGAGATTCCCAAACTGAAAAACTTGTAGGTAAACCTTTGAACAAGTCATCTTCAACTGTAACCCTGATCTTTGTAAGCCCATATTCAGGTACTTTCGCTGGTCCAGCTTCACCTCCATAATGCATAGCTAATAATTGATGCCCCACGCATATCCCAAGAAGTGGACCACTAAATTTTTTTATATAGTCTTCACAATTTCCAAGTTTAGGCGAATCCCAAGCTATACGTGGTGCGCCTCCGCTTAGAATAAGTGCGTCAGCATCAATTTCCTCTACTGGTGTCATATTAGCTATTATTTTCGCTTCACAGCCTAAATCTCTAGCAACACGCCATATTCTATGCGTCCATTGCCCACCATTGTCTATTACATATACCTTCTTGACAACTATCCATATCCACTCCTTCATTCATACTCAATCGTCCCTGGAGGCTTGTTAGTGATATCATAAACAACTCGACTAACTCTATCTTTTAACTCGTTTGTAATTCTCGTGGAAATACGCTCTAGAACTTCATGGGGAATTTTTGAATATTCTGCACTCATGCCATCAACGCTTTCTACCGCTCTAACGACAATCACATATTGATAAACACGGACATCACCATGTACACCGACGGCCTTGACAGGTAATAGAACAGCAAAATATTGCCATGGACGCCGTATTTTTCCACTAGCAACAGCTCTTTCTATTTCATCTTCGACTATTGCTTGGGCTTCACGGACAATTTCTACTCTTTCAGAGGTTAATTCACCTACAACTCTAACAGCTAGTCCAGGTCCTGGGAAAGGTTGACGCGTGTGAATGTAGGCTGGAAGCCCTAACTTCTGAGCTACTTGGCGCACTTCATCTTTGTAAAGGTCTCGCAACGGTTCGATCAGTTTTAAATGCATCTGCTCTGGTAGGCCACCAACGTTGTGATGTGTTTTTATGCGATCTCTTAAGCCTCCTCCGCTTTCTATCCAGTCTGGCGCGATTGTACCTTGCACTAAGTATTCAGCGTTACATTTTGCGGCTATTTCTTCAAAAATCTTGATAAATAAGCCTCCTATAATGCGT
>JAIMAA010000164.1 GCA_023512225.1 Candidatus Bathyarchaeota archaeon | reverse complement strand
AGTATGAGGCGCGTGGCTGGGATTGTGGCTTTTCAGCTTAAAAGGGCTCGTGCTGCTGAGATTCCGTCGAAGCTGGGTTTCTGCGAGGTTTGCCATGAAGAAGGTCATGTTAGGTATTTTGTGGCTGCCAAGCTGCCGCGGTTTATGCACCTTTGCGATGAGCATTACTTGAAGGTTCGCGGTAAACTCGAGAAGGCTCTTGAGAAAATCTTGCGTGAGGAGGGACTGCTGGTTTGAGGTTTCAGCTTGTCGCTCGGATAACGGATGTGGAGCTTCTGCGGAAGAGCATACACGAGCTTGGCACAGTGTTTTATCAGACAGACGGCGAAGGCAGCATTACAAAGGTTGTTTATTTCAGCGGTTCAAGGGTTGTGGAGTTTGTTGGCAAGGTTGATGAGGCTTTGGCAAGGCGTGTGAAAGCAGAAGGGCATAAGGTCGAATTGATAGAGGTTGACGAGTTTCAAGGATTTGTCCGCGTGGTTCAGGCTGAATAAATTGGTTTTAGGCTGGATTTACCTTGATTTTCACACTTTCGGCTATTTTAACTTAGGTGGAGAAATAATGTATAATGGCGATTTAAAACATCTCATCACAGTGTTGGATTATTGGCCCCAAGACCAGCCCCTTCCGCTGATCTTATACCGCAAGTTCACAAGCAGTTTTGCGCCCCCGCCCTTCAAGTATGGGTTTGTGAAAAGAAAGCGTGGAATCAGCGATGGCGGATGCGCCGTAATCCTCGTTTTTGTTGAGACAGATTTGACAAGGGACCTGCTTAACCAGCAGCTTATACGTGGAAACCGCTACCACCTCTGGCTAATCGAGGATACGGATAACATAGGCGAGAGCCTGAAGAAGCTTGGCATGCGTGAAACTTTGAAGGGGCATTTGGGCATAATAATTCACGCCCTTGAGTTAAGTGACGAGCTTACAAGATGGTTAAGGGGTGGTGTGGGCTGGACAGCAGGACCAAAACCAAACATAGCCCTACACGACTTTGCAGCCGGCTTCCAGCCTCAATGGAAGAGGAAACAGTTAACGCCTGAAATGCTGGTGAAATAATGCCTTTCCGTTGCATGCTTTGTTTTCCATTTACGCATAACCTTGCTGACTACGCCATTTCCTATGGCAGAGAAGACAGCATAATACGAGTGTGCAAATGGTGCCTTGAAGACTTACGGCTTCTCGGGTTTAACGCCAACCAAATTATCAGATTGCAAACATCAAAAGTGGGGAAGCCTAAAATTGCGAGATTCTGGTTTTTGGGTCCTGTTAGAAGCTTGTTGGAGGCTAAGGCTTGAGCGATTTTGACACGGCTGAGGTTCGCCAAAGTGTTATGGAGGCTTTGGCTAAACTGGATGAGTTGAAACATTCTATTGATGTTTTGCAAGCTCAGATTAAAAGCGATTTTGAGCGGAAAATGGAGCTGTTCCGCTTCAGCCAAGTGCGCCAAGAATTTTTGGAGCCATTTTTTGAAGAGCCCTACGTGATTATTCCTAAAAGGGCGAATGAGTGGTATGTTATTGCGCCTAAGTGGCTTGATTTTCAGATTGGATGGCTTGAGAGAAGCACAAAAAGCTATAACATTTTTGTTGTGAACCGTTATGTTAAGTGGTTTAGCGAAATTCCCGCAAGCCTCGAAGACAAATTCAAATTCGCTAAGCCCTTGCCCTTCAAAGTTTATGACGGCATGTTGCTGACTGGGAAGGAACTGCAAGAGGAAGCCCTACGCCGATACAAGCATTTTATTACAAGGCGTGAGGGCGAGGATAGGCTTCGCATAAAGAAGGGCTACGAGTTCAAGCTCATCGCCCAAATGATTGAGGACGGCACATTACCCTTCATGCCCCTTCCCGTAAAAGAGGAAGACCTTAGGCCCTACGATGGAATTAAGCTTAGAAACTATCAGCAATATGCATGGAATGAATTTCTCTGTAAAGGGGCTATTGGAGTTTTCTGGGCTTTCGGCAGTGGAAAAAGCCTTTTTGGGGTCTATGCCCTTGCAAGGGTTAAGGGTAGAAAGCTTGTTGTTGTGCCTACTTTGACGCTTAAGGAGCAATGGCTCGAACGCATAGCCAAATACATTCCACAATACCGCAATGAAATAGAAGTGGTAACATACCACGCCTATGACAAAGTCAAAAATAATGAATATAGCCTCGTTTGTTACGATGAAACGCAACATTTACCCGCAAACACATTTGTCCGCTTAGCTACTTTGAAGGCTAAATATCGCATGGGTTTTAGCGGTTCGCCCTATCGTGAGGATGGGCGTGAAAACTACATTATTGCCTTGACAGGGTTTCCAGTGGGCATGAGCTGGGAAGAGTTGATTAGGCTTCAGGTTGTGCGTGAACCAACTTTTCGAGTTTACATTTTAAGCGATAACCGTGAGAAGATGCGGAAGCTTGGCGAACTGCTGCAAATACCTGTTAAAACATTGATTTTCTGTGATTGGCTTGATTTGGGCGAGAAAATAGCCAAAACCTTCAACATACCCTTCGTTTACGGAGAAACAAGGGATAGGCTTGACGTTATCCGTGAAAGCCAAGCGTGTGTTGTCAGTCGCGTGGGCGATGAGGGCATAAGCCTTCCAGGAATAGAACGTGTCATAGAAGTAGCCTTCTTGTATGGTAGCAGAATGCAGGAAAGCCAAAGGTTTGGAAGGCTAATGCACTCAGCCAAAGAAGAACCAGAGCATATAATCCTCATGACCGAGGAAGAATTTGAAAACTATCAGAAGAGGCTCTACGCCATAACAGAACGCGGTTTTAGAATAGAATTTATGAGGTGAACGTTTAATGAAGACTTTGAAGAGGCTACTTTGCAAAATTTTTGGACATAAATGGGGTAAATGGTATTATGCGCATGCTCTTGGAGAACGGTGGCGGTTTTGTGAACGTTGCGGTGTAAGACAGGACCAGAAAGCTGATTTCAAAGGAGAATTTCGAACGGTTGGAATTGGCGGGTGATTGTTTTGACAGAAAAAATTACGGTAAAATGTCCTTCCTGTGGTTATGTCTGGAAGCCCCGAGTTGAGAAGCCCGTTGAGTGTCCCCGTTGCAAAAACCGTTTGGACAGAAGGAA
>JAIMAA010000016.1 GCA_023512225.1 Candidatus Bathyarchaeota archaeon | reverse complement strand
ACGGAACAGTAAAAACAGGCAGACTAAACCTAATAATCATCAGCGCCGCCGATGACGATACAGGCATAGACCCTGACTATGACAAAGACGTAGCCGACACAGTCATCACAATAGACCCACAAGACCCACAAATAGCACACATAACAATAACCAACGCATACCCATCCTACCACGTGTACTTCCACGTTACAATACGAAACGTTGGAACAATCCCAGCAAAACTTTATGCTATTGAGATAGACAACCCCAACGAATGCCTCGAAGTAGACGCGTGGGACCACATCTACGAACAACTTGACCCCTACCCGACTCGACCATATCAAAGCGATTATTCAGGCTCCGTACATGTGAAGCAATGCGCAGAACAAGGAGCAACCTATACATTCACTGTGAGATTTGTGTTCTGGAACTGGAACGAATTACCACCGTGACTATAGTAAAAACGCCAACAATCCAACTTTATCCCCCATTTTTTAAATTCCATAATCAAGCAAACGGAATAAAAAATGAAACAAGTATTCGTAATTCCCATATTAATCTTAACCGTTTACCTACTCACCAACCTAATCGTTCCAATCGCCTCCAAAGGCGAAACCGTCTTTATTGTTGACGCAATTTTATGGGCAACCATAATACCCTTAACATTTTTCATCGCAAAACTATCTCAAACAAACATTCTAAAAACAGACAAAACCCTAATCCAAATCGCCGCAATAATCGCCACCTTCCAAGTCTTCCTCGCAGTTTTTATGGCATTCTTTATGGGTTTCGGCAAAAACGCAAACGTCTGGACGCCAACAGCCCTGACCATATACTTCCCATACTTACTCATGCCTTTCTTGGCAATTGAAATCTCAAGGGCGTACCTAGCCCAAACAATAAGCAGACACAAACCAACCCTTACGCTACTGCTCATAAGCATATTCTACACGCTAATAATACCAACAATACCAAACTATTTAGGCTTAACAACACCACTTGCAATAACAGAATTCCTAATCCGCACGCTAATCCCAACATTAGCCATAAGCCTACTCGCCACATACTTCGCCTACCTCGGCACATTCCCAACCAACTTAATCTACATGGCAATACCCACATTCTTCACATGGTTCAGCCCAATCCTACCAAACATCCAATGGCAAACCCAATCCATACTAACCGTAATAGCCGCATCAATAGGCTTCATACTTCTTGACCAAACCGTAAAACCCCTACCCACACCACGCGAACGCATACGCAGAACCCTTAAAAAACAAAAAAGCCAACTCCCATACTGGACAGCCATAGCCCTAATAGGCTTAATCGCAGTATGGTCATCCTCGGGCTTACTAGGATTCACACCATCCATAATCGCAAGCGGAAGCATGACGCCCGCCATGAACCCCGGCGACATCGCCATAATCATAAACGCACCGCCAGCCACAATAAAAATCGGCGACATAATTCAATACCGCACCACAGACGCGCCAACAATCCACCGCGTCATAGACAAATACGAATCCGGCGGCACACTATGGTTCATAACCCAAGGCGACGCCAACAACGCCCCAGACAACCCAGTAAACGCCCGCAACATAATGGGCAAAGTCGTATTCATAATTCCACAATTGGGCTGGGTAAGCATAGCCATAAAAGACTTCGCCGCAAACACCTACGCATTCTTCACAACAACCCTACCACAAACACTAACAAATATAGGCTCCCTCATCATAACAAACGGCATTTTTATCACATCCGCTCTGGCTTTTACCGCGTATTCATACTTACTCCTAACATATCACGATTATAAAAAGAAAGGAGGAAAAACATGAAAACCAAACTGCTAATCGCCCTAGCCCTAACAATGATAGCCCTCAGCCTAATAGGCTACAGCTACGCATGCCAAAACGGCGGAATACACATAAACTGCTGCCAACCAAACTGCAACATCAAATTCAAACTTGCAACAACAAGCGACAACGAAAACACAAAAGAAGTAGCAACCACAACAGCCCAAATAATCAACGACGGAAACACAATCCAAGCCTACATCTCAAACGGCTACCCATGCTACGAAGCTTACATAACCTACACAATCAAAAACACCGGCAACTGCCCAATCCACTTCACAGGCGTAACCATAACAAACCCCAACCCCGAAGCCCTAGAAATCACAACAACAAACCACACATGCACATGGCTCCAACCCTGCCAAACAACACAAGGCACAACAACCGTACACATACTCCAACCAGCACAACAAAACTGGCAATACCCATTCCAAATAAAAATAACAGCAGAATGCCAAACATGCCAAGGCAAACCACGCACAATAGGCTTCTGGAAACACCAATTCTCAACAGCCACATGCACAACCAAAGGCAACCAACAAGTAGACTCAGCAACGCTTGAACGCTACCTAGACCAAATAAGCGCACAAAGCCAAATATTCGAATTCACAGGCACCCGCAAACAAAAATTCCAACAAGCACTCAACATACTAAACCCAACAGGCTCAAGCATGCAAGCCAAACTCAAAGCCCAACTACTCGCACTATGGCTAAACTACGCAGCCGGATGGACAAACGGCTACACAGTCAACGGCAAAACAGCATGGCAAATAATCCAAGGCTCAGAAAACGCACTACTAAACAACCAAACAAACAAATACGAATACTGGAAAAACCTCTGCGACGCCTTCAACAACATAGGAGGATGATAAAAAATGAGAAGAATTAGAAGAAATAACCCAATCAACAAAACAATAGGCATAACCTTCGCAATACTCCTAATCACCCTAGCAATAACAGGCTACAGCTACAGCCACTGGACAAAAACAATCACCATACAAGGCACAATAACAACCGCAACATGGAACAAAGCCTGCGTCCGCATAATGAAAACCCTAAACGGCTCATTCACAGACCCCTACACAGGACAAGACCTAACAGAACCAACCCAATACATAGCCGTCGCATCAACAACCTTCCCAACAAAATTCCAACTAATAATCACAGTAGAAAACTGCGGCACAGTCCCCATAACAGACGCAGTATACGACGTCATAGAAAACACCGTAGAACCAATAAACGCCACACCAACCAAAGGCACAGTCGACTGGTACTACAACCACACAACAGGCGGCGAATTCGTCCAAAACTTCCTAAACTGGACAATCGGAACACTCGCACCAAACGAAATAGCAAGCCTTGAAATTTGGATACAAACCCTACAAAACCCATCAGGCAAATACGAACCCACCAGCGGCGACGAAGGAGACTGGCAATACCTCGAAATCAACCGCGGCGCCAACATAACCGCCACATCCGAACTAGGACCACTATTCGCCCAAACAGAAGGCATAACCCTAACAATCGTCGATGACGACACCCAAGGAAACGGCATCGCAATGATAACACCTACACTGCCATATTCCACACCATGGGCACAAGACAGCAGAACCGAATACACACCATAAACCTCCCCCCTTCAAAAATTTTCAATTACAAATACTACAATAAAGAAGCAAAGCATTTTAGAAAGAACCCGCACTTCAATAGCATAAAACATAGGTCGCAGACTGAACATGAAAAAACCACAAAAAACCACAATCCTACTCACCCTCTTCACAGTTTTAACCATAATCTCACTCACAACCATATACATAACACACCAAACCCCAACAGAAGAAACCACAACAAACACACTATGCAAATACACAAGCACAGCAACATACGACTACACAGCAACACTCGAACCAAACACAATCTACAACAACCAAACAACACTCACACCAGACGAAGGCACACTCTACACAAAAATCACAAAACAAATCAACATAACCCTCACATACACCTTCCACACAACCATACCATCAGACGCAACAATAACCTACAGCCTAACACAAACCCTCAAAACCACCGCGTGGTCATACACACTAAACCAAACAACACAAACAACAACAAACCAAAAAATAATCCAAATAACCCTACAACCAGTCAACCCAACCGCACTAACAACACTAAAAACACAAATCGAACAAGAAACAGGAACAAGCACAACCACATACACACTCGAAATAACACCAACATTCACAATAAACGCAAACACAACCGCCGGCACAATCCAACAAACCTTCACACCAACACTAACAATAAACTTCCAACGCACAAGCGAAGGCGACACAATCACAATACAAGACCTACACCAAACAAAAACAGACGCCCTAACAGAAAACCAAACAACAACCCGCCAAGACATACTACTCCAACGCAACACATCATACATCCTAATCGCAATATCAGCAGCCGGACTAGCCTTCTCCACATACTTCTACACTAAAACCAAACCCAAAACAGAAGAAATCCCACTCGAAAAACTCCTACAACCATACAAAGACCTCATAATCGAAGCTACAGAACCACCAAAAACCCCACCAGAAACCACAACAATAAACATTAAAGACATAAAAGAACTCGCAAAAATAGCAGAAATCCTCGCAAAACCAATAATCCTAACAAAAAAACCAAAACCCACACTCACCATCATAGACCAAAACATCACATATCAACACACACCTTAACCAAACAACAAACCACACAACTCCTCATATCCACCGGAGTAAAATTCAAATTCTCAGACACACAAACCTATCAGCCAAGCAGAGGACAAAAAATGGTCAAAAAAGCAGTAATTGTAATCACCCTTGTCGAAGAAAGCGCCCTAACAAGAAATAAACAAATCGAGCAAGACATCATAAACGAGCTTTCAAACGAACCAGCCAAGATTCCATGGCTCAAAACAATCGAAAAAGTCATAGTAGTCGAAGAATAGCAGTAAGCGCCATATTCAGCGCTTTCCCAACTTCGCGCTTCTCACAATATCTTGAAGCTTTTCCATATGCTTCTCATGATCGTAAACCCACGTGCCATCCCTAAAATACTCATAAGAAATCGTTTGAGCAGACCGCACATCAAAATCCTCAATCAAATACTCATACTCACGCAAAAATCCTCTTTTAATAAGCTCAGACAAGCAACGCACAAACTTTCTAAACTCACTTCTTGGAAGGTATACATGCGCAATCAACGAGTTTTCACCATAAACCTTCCCTAACGAATGCAAAAAGGGCTTGTCTAACAAAGAAGACGCAAACCGAGCCATCCTATCGCTATCGTCAAACTTGAAAATAAAAACGAAAAAGTCAGACTCCGACTTGTCAAAAGGCAAAAAGAAAACCTGAGATTTTTCAAGCAGACCACGCTTCAAAATGTGATTCTTAAAATGATACGCTACAGCCTCAGGCGTCATATTAACAATTTTAGCAAGTTCACGAAAACTAACGCTTGAGTCAACCTCTAACTTCGCCAAAACACGCACATCAACATAGTCAGCCTTAAGTGGAAAATCTTTAGACTCAACCAAAGTGTAGGGCAAACGGGTTTCCTCGTTTGGTATCTCCTCCATCCACTTGTCCCAATGAAAAACCCAACTTTTAGACTCTAAATCAAACCAGTTCTCCGTTAAATTCGCAGAATACAAACATGTCGACCACACCAACTGTACGTTTCTCGCAATCTCCGCCACTTCCAGCTGACTCACAAACTGTTCAAACTCCGATGCATACTCTTTTGGAATAGCATAAATTCCATAGCAACCCTCAAACCTACCGTAACATCGACCGACATAAAGCCAAAAATCATTAGCTTTCAAACACTTAAAAAGCACATCCTCATAACCGGGCACAGCATCAGCAAAAACAAAAGCTTTTCTGAGCCCAATATTCGTATGATAAACATTCGCATGAAAAGTTATAGAAAATCGGGAGATTAAGCGCTTCACTCTTTTCCGCGCCGTCTCTATTGGTACGCCTAGCTTCCGAGCTATTTGTGAGATGTTTCTGGGTCCGTATTCGCCGAGGCACTCTAATATTTCGACATCCAAGTGGTCAAATGTTCTATTCATCTATGACTCTCCATATTATGATATTGTTGTGGTTTTTTAAATACTTTAAAGTTAACCTTTAATTTAAGGCCATCCTCCGCCTCTCTCATCACCTAACAGTTTCACTGCGCCGTTAAGGTCTGTTGAGCGTGATGCTTCCTTGTTTGCGTACGTTGCCGTGTTCTTGGGTAAAGCTATTTCTTTGAAGACTAGTATGGCTGTGTTGACAATGGCTGTTGCCGCTAGGATTATCATAAGGACTGAGAGGGCACTCTTTAACTTCATTTCTTATCCCACCTCCTTTTTTAGTTTTTGCACTGCAAATAAGATATAATGTGGTGAAAAGTGAAAAAGGTTTATATGAAAAATACTTATAGAAGTATTTTCTGTAGGTGTACAGCTTGGAATCAGAGATTTTAATGCAACTGCATAGGCGCGTTCTCATGGATTTTCTGGACGTTTTGATCTTGTTAAAACTGAACAATGGAATGTTAAGCGACTATGAGATTCTCGCCCATATCCAAAAAAGATTCAATGTGCCAATAACTCCGGGAACAGTTTACTCTTGCCTACATCATCTTGAAAAGAATAAGCTGATTAGAGAGGTACACTCAGCAAAGAAAAAAGTTTACGCGCTAACTTCGAAGGGAGAAAAAAAGGCAAAAATTTTATTTGGTATGCGCGATAAGATTTTGGGGCTTGTGGCAAACCTCTTCTTATGAATTGAAAACACAGCTAAACTTTTCGCAAAAATATTCTTCCTAGAAAATACCTCAGCATACCTTCTTTTTCCTCAAGTAGACGGTAATAACCGCGGTGATTGTAATCGCGAAAATGGGCATAATTATGCCTGAGGGAAATTCAGAAATAATTTCGGTTCCGCAAAACGTATGCAAAACATCGGCAATCAAGTTTACTGCCAGGTTAAGCGATTCTCCACAACGGTTACGAAACGTAGGATTGTTCCAGTCATAGTTTTGGTCCATCCAAACGCATGTTAAATCGCCATCTGTATCGAATGTTGTTTCATAGGCAAGCGTTAAAGCAGCGTTATAGGCGGAAATATTTCCTAAAACTCCGTCAAAACTCAGAAAAGCATCAAATTCGTCGTTGTAAGCGTTTGTTCTTTCGTTTACGTAGGTTTCGTAATCACTGTGGTGAGTTTCCGTTCCCCAATCTGTTCCGCTACTCATCACGTGACCGAACACGCCGACATCAGCAATGTAATGGCTCATTATCCCCAACGTCTTTACAGCCATCGCTACGTTACCAGTTCGCATGTAATTGGCAGCTTTGCCATATTCCGTTTGCGCTCGAACTGCAGAGGCGTCGTCTTGAATGCTTTCGTTTGCCAAGTAATAGATGTGGTGCGTTGTTGTGTCGCCAATGCCGTCTGAGGCTCCACCATTGTCGGGTAGCTCAGTGCCATACAAGTAAGCGGCTAAATTGTCTAAAATATACTGTTTTTCTTCGTTCGGCAGTCAGTCCAAAGCGTGTTGTGCAATCCAATCGTGAGTGCCGTGGTCCGGATTTTCTGGAGTGGCAGAGTATCCTCCATTGCTCCAGCAGTAAACAATTGCAGTTTTTGGATGCGCACTTAATAGAACGCTTAAGAGAGCGGCAATCAGTAAGAGTTTCAAACATCGTTTCTGCAAGATGTTTCCTTGAATCTATTGTTGTGTTTTAAATTTAAAAATTATCAGTAACTGCCCTTTCAATTTCCCCTCTTTGTCAAGCTCACCACTACGCAGTAGCCGATTGTTGGTGACGGGCAACAGAAGATGTAGCAACGGCACAATCAAAAACGAGTTCCCATTTGAAAATTTTGAAAGAATTTCAACCACCCCATTATGTATGCGCTTATAAGCTTGACCATATCGACTTCAAGGAGACTTGGAATAAGCGGAAGTAAAACGTTAAGAATGGCTTTAATGGATTATGCGAAAGAATTGAATTTGCTTGGAGAAAAAGTCCACAGGATGGGCAACCCAACAGTTTAATGGAAGGTCTTAAATGCAAATAGTTAAGCGAAAATGTTTTAATCTGATTCAAACTCTGAGTCAAAGAAAAGCGTAGTTTAGGATTAAATTTAAAAATCCACAACGAATTTATTTATAAGGACCGTGAAGTATATTACCAAACTACGTCCCTAAAAGGAGCCCAAAAGTTGAAGGAAACGGCTTTCGAAAAAATCTTGCTTGATGCTATAGACGACGCATTAGCATCGTTGGGTGAATCAGTGAGACAAGCAATCTATTTCCATCTTGAAAAGAAATTCAAGATAGCAAAAAGCGAAATTCCCAACCGCGTTGACGATTTTGCGAAAGGTCTGGAGAAAATTTTTGGCTTAGGGGCTCGTTTCATAGAAATTTTGATAATGAAAAACCTCTACGAAAAGATAGGAGAGCCGCTTGAATGGGAGGAAAACAAGGAATTTTCATTTGTTGGCTACGTTGCGGCTGCTAGGCAAAGTTTTTCAGAAAAGGAGAAAATTAAAGCCTAGATAGACTCTTTTCACACCGACTCTTTGAATTCAGATTCGAAGTTCACAAATGATTTATCAAAGCTTCATGGATTTCTTCTTAAAACTCACGCTAATCTACTGAGGGTAATAATTTGCCACAAAACAACTTTAGCAAGATTTTATTGTCAGCAGTGGAAGAAAGCTTATCCTCTCTCGGAGATTCGCCTAAACAAGCCATACTCTTCCATTTAGAAACGTCTTTTAAAATAAAAAAGGAGAATATACCTGTCAATTTGACAGAGTTTGCAAAAGCTCTTGAAAAAATTTTTGGACCCGGCGCGTCGTATCTTGAAAGGCTCATTTTGTCGCGTCTTTATGAAAAAATTGGTTTAGAGTTTGAGAATTCTGAGGGCGTGGATTTTCTGAAATCCGTGGAAAACATGAAGAAACAGTTAGCGTGTAAGGAGGGATATGCGGTACGATACTGAAAAGTTGCAGTTGCAACCAAATTGAGGACAAACTTAAGCACGTTTATGAAATGTTACGCCTTCTCACAGACGGAATAGATGAAGTAGTATACGTTGTAGACCCTGAAAACTACGAAATATTATTTGTAAACAAAAAAGCAAAAAAAGTATTTGGCGCAAAAATAGTTGGCGAAAAATGCTATAAGATTTTTCATGGAAGAAGAAACCCATGCCCATTCTGCACTAACAAACAACTTTTCAGAAAAGAAACCGAAAAAACCTACGTAAGAGAGCTTCAAAACAAAAAGAACAAGAAATGGTACAAGTGCACAGACAAGGCGATTGAATGGCCGGGAAAGAAGCATGTCCGGTTTGGAATAGCCACCGACATCACCGACCACAAAAAACTGGAAGAAGCGTTGCAGAAGAGCGAAAGGCGCTACCGCAAACTAATCGAAACTGCACCTGTAGTTATCTATACTCTTTCATCTGATGGCACCATCGTTTCACTAAATTCAAAATTTGAAGAACTTACAGGCTGGACATGTCAGGAATGGCTCGGCAAATCATTTGCGCCTCTTGTTCACCCAGATGACTTGCCTCTTGCCATGGAAACCTTTCAAAAAGCACTCCAAGGAGAAGCTGTCTCATCATACGAATTGCGCATTCGCTCGAAGTCTGGCGAGTATTTAGTTGGAGAGTTCACAAGCATTCCCCTAATTGAAGATGGAAAAATTGTTGGAGAATTTGGAGTTGTCCAAGACATAACTGAAAGAAAACGCGTTGAAAGTGCATTGCGCGAAGGTGAAGAGCTTTTCCGTTCAGTCGTAGAAAACGCCCATGATGCCATTGTAATCATAGACGATAACTTTCGGATAGTTTATGCTAATGACGAAGCCACAAGCTTAAGTGGGTATCTCAGAGAGGAGATTATCGGGCAAGATTTCAGAAGATACATTTCAGAAAAAGACAAAGCTGTTGTCGAATCCAGATATGTGTGCCGTCAAAAGGGCGAAACTGCGCCGTCACAATATGAGTTTAAAATTGTTCGGAAAAATGGAGAAGAAAGAGATGTTGAAGTCAAAGTCAAGATTATAAAAGATTCTCATGGTAAAGTGCGCTCTATTGTTCACTTGCGCGACATTACCGAACGCAAGAAAATGGAAAACGAAAGAAAACGTTTCGAAGGGCGGCTTTCAGCATTAAACATTTACGGTCAGAATTTGAACATGGCAAAGAACATGAAAGAACTTTACGAGCTAACATTAGATGCTACGGAAAAAACTCTGGGCTTCGAATACGCTTCCCTTCTCATGATAGATGGAAAAATGCTTTGCATGGTAGGTTACAGAGGCTATTCCAAGAGTTTCTCAATAAAACTACCATTAGACGGAGAAAAAGGCATAACCACCAGAGTTGCAAGAAGCGGTAAACCTATTTTCGTTCCTGACGTTAGAAAAGATAAAGCCTACGTTGAAGGCGGAGAAGGCATACGCTCTGAACTTGCCGTGCCAATTAAGTTAGGAAAAAAGATATTAGGCGTCTTGAACGTGGAAAGCAAAAAAATTGCAGCGTTTAACGAGCAAGATAGAAAACTTCTTGAAATATTGGCTTCCCACGCTGCAATCGCCATAAGCAACCTTAAGAGGCAAGGAAAACTATCCGCACTAAACGCTTATGCCAGAAGTCTAAACAAGGCAGAGAAACTAGAAGAAATTTGCACTATCACTTTGGATGCTATGGAGAAAGTTTTAGGTTTCAAATTTGTCGACGTTTTCTTGGTTGAAGGAAAAAAACTGCGACTAGCCGCAACCCGCGGGCTCATGAAGGAGCCAGTATTCAATTTGCCTCTAGATGGGCAAAAAGGCATAACTGTCAGAGCCGCAAGGACTGGAAAAGCCGTTCTCGTCCCAGATGTCAGAAAAGATAAAGCCTACGTTGAAGCTGGAACAGAAGATATGCTTTCAGAGCTTGCTGTGCCCATAAAACTGAGAAACAAGGTCTTAGGTGTGTTGAATGTTGAAAGTGACAGACTTGCAGCTTTTGAGGAAGAAGACGAAGGATTACTCGACCTACTTGCCTCTCACATTGCCATTGCAATAAGTAACCTGCGAAGACGAGAACAACTTAGGTCACTTTCTAAAAAACTGGAGAATCTAATGAAAAACAGCACGAAAATCATGCACATCACGGACATGCACAAAAGGCTTGAGGTAATCGCGAAAGCTATTCAAAAATTTGGCTGGCGAAGAGTCGTAATTTCACTAACTGATGAAAATCTTGATAGACGAGAAATCGTTACAGCCGGCCTTACCGCAGAGGATAGAAGACTGCTGATGAAAAGAAGAGCGCCGGGACATGTATGGCAAGAACGCCTCGGACCAAAGTTTGAGAAATATAGAATAGGAGAATTCTATTACTTACCGTGGAACGACCCATGGATTAGAGAACACGCCTTCAATATCCCGCCCGGAACACCCCCCGATGTAGCAGTAACCATCATGAGCGCAGTTCCAAGCAGATTATCGGAAGAGGAAATGGTTGATTGGCATCCACAAGACATGGTTTATGCTCCACTCCGCACGCCTACTGGAAGAATAGTCGGCTTGTTAACCATGGATGACCCAATAGACGGTCGAAAACCAACAAGAGAATCACTTGTTCCCTTGGAGCTTTTCTTGCATCAAGCAGCAATAACGATTGAGAACGCTCAACTTATCGAGAGTTTAAAAGAAGCAAGAAAGCAACTTGAGGCGTATGCTGGGCAACTTGAACAGAAAGTCGAAGAGCGAACCCGCGAGTTGAAAGAATCTCAAGAACAATTGCTTAAAGCTCAAAGGTTTGCTGTTATCGGCGAACTTGCAGGAATGGTTGGGCACGACTTACGCAATCCATTGACAAGCATTGCAGGAGCCCAATATTACCTCAAAAAAAGACTAAGCTCAGAGAATGACAAGATAAAAGAGATGTTAGAGCTCATAGAGAAAAACATAACCTACTCGAACAAGATAATAAACGACCTTCTGGACTATTCAAGGGAAATAGAACTTGAAGCAGCAGAAAGCAATCCTAGAACATTAGTGAAAGAAGTTCTGTCAATTGTGGACGTTCCAGCTAACGTTCAAGTGAAGAACTTCGCAGGACACAAGCCAAAGATGGAGGTTGACACTGAAAAAGTGAAGAGAGTCTTCATAAATTTGATTAAGAATGCTATAGAAGCCATGCCTAAAGGCGGAGTATTAACAATAAAAAGCAGAAAAGTGAAGGACAAAGTGGAGATCACCTTTTCAGACACTGGAACTGGCATGTCAAAAGAGACGTTGAGAAAGCTTTGGACACCGCTCTTCACAACGAAAGCTAAGGGAATGGGCTTCGGTTTGCCAATCTGCAAACGTTTTGTGGAAGCTCATGGCGGCTGTATATCCGTGGAAAGCGCTCGTGGAAAGGGAACAACCTTCACGGTCACCCTTCCAATTAAGCCGAAAATGAAAGAAGGAGGTGAAAAATTATGGGTGAAACCGCTCGAATCCTCATTGTCGACGATGACGAGAACATAAGAAAAGTGCTAGTGACAATACTTGAAGAAGAAGGATACGCTGTTGATTCGGTGGACACAGCCAAAAAGGCAATAGAAGCCACTAAGAAAAAGTTCTACAATGTTGCATTAATAGACATCAGACTTCCAGACATGGAGGGCATAGAACTTTTAACACGGATGCGAGAAACAACGCCGAGAATCCGCAAAGTAATCATCACGGGCTATCCGACTTTACAGAACGCGGTTGAAGCAGTGAACAGAGGCGCAGACGCATATATAATGAAGCCCTTCGACATGGACAAAGTCTTAGCAACAATCAAAGAACAGCTGAAGAAGCAAGAAGAGGAAAAGAAGTACAGCCAAGAAAAAGTTGCAGAGTTCATCGAAACAAGAGTCAGAGAATTGAATGTTGAAGAGAAATTAGCACACAAGTAAACTTTCAAAAGTTTTTTCCATAAAATTTTCCCAATTATCTTCTCAAATTTCAATTTTTCAAAAGATTTTAGCTTTTACGTTTAGGCAAGGCTTTTTTCATGAATTTCCAATGATGCCCTATTTCAAAGCCGAGTTTTTGCAAAAGCGTTACTGAGGGCAGGTTCTGTTCGGCAGTGTATAACGCCACAGAATCAAAGCCTTTCGCAAAAAGAAAATTCATCGCTTTACGCGTGAGTGCTGAAGCCAAGTTTTTGCCGCGATGCTCGGGAAGCGTGGCTGCTGGTCCAAGATAGCCGCGTTTTGTTCCAAAAAAATTGTTGTATTCTGTGTCAGGCTTTGCAACTACAACAGAAACTATTCGGTTATTGTATTCTGCGACTTGAATCCATTCTTCAGTGAAAACTTTATGCTCTTTTTTCCACCGTTCAATTGTCCCTAGCTGAATTCTTTCCCAGCCAAATCCAGCGTTAACAGCTTCAACAAACTCTTTTTCCTCTTCTGGCTTTAATGCACGCAAAACGATGCCTTCTGGGACTTCTGGAAGAGATTTTTCACCGTCAAGCTTTGCTATCATGTGGTATAATCCGCCTTCTGGTTTGTAGCCCCTTTCAATCCACTCGTTAATTTTTTGGCTTCCAGCGTCAACCACAGAAAAGACTGTGTCACCTTTAACGTGCTTCTCAATTTCCTGAACCAGCATATCCTCTACAAGCTTTCTGTCAGGTTTTTGAAAAGAGACGAGCCACTGAATTTCTTCGCCCCAGTGTCCGCTTCTGTATGAAACAGCGCCTATGACCTCGCCATTTTCTTCGGCTACTAGAATGGTAAGGTTTCCTTCTTGAATCCACGAAAGAAGGTCGTCTTCAGTGTAAGGTGTGAATTCGTATGCTTCTTTGTAGGCGTCATTGAGCAGTTTGACGAGTGCTGGTAAGTCTTTTTCTGTGAAATTTCGGATTTTGAATGTCATGTTTTAGTCTTTAAAGCACAAGTTTAAAAGGGTATAATAAATGTTTAGTATGCCGCGTGGGTATGCAATGGCAATTTTGGAAATAGCACGTCTATTAAGTGTTTGTGGCTTTGCCGTATGTTAAAGTTTGGATAAATACTCTCAAGTTCTTGTCGGTTTCGATGTCCAAGTAGCAACTGCATGAAGACAAGGGGATTCCCTCTTGGCGCAGAGGTTTATCCTTGCTCTGCCACTTGCCTATGAAATTCAACTATAAGCCTTCTCAAGTCCTCGATGACGGTATTCGGCGAGCGTGGCAACTTGTCCCATCTCCGCCACTTGAAGCGGTATTCCGCCGATGCTCCATTTGACTGGAATCAGGTTGAGGGTTGCGACGATTTTATCATGGTGTTTGATGACTAAGAAGTTTCTGGGTGAAGGTGTCCACGCCGCTGGTTTGTCCGAGAACGGTGCGCATCGATTCGAAATATTGCGGTATGTCTTCTTTTTGTAGATGCCCTAAGGTGCATGTGCTGTTTTCGCTTTTATCGTTAGACATAAAGTTGTTTGATGTTGTTGGGTAATTTATTAATTACTGCTTTTGAAATGGACTTGAGCGTTGTTAATGGCGTTTTAGTTACTAATATGGACGTTTTGAATAGGTGAGTCATCCATAAGGCGTTGCACACATTCTTTAATATCACATTGCCTATTTTCATGCTGAAAACTTCTAACGTGGCTAGCTCATCTGTGTCTTTCTTCTTCTCTATCTGCTTCATTTTCTTGTTTAAGGTGTTTTCTTGTGTTTTTAGTATGGTTATGATGTTTGTTGTGTGCATCATTTTGCTCGCCACTAGATATCGCATGTAGCAAGTTATAAGATATTTATTTCCATAACCAAATATATCCTAAATCGACACATACACAAAAATAACAAGTGCTAACAGCAAAACTTAATTCATTTATATGATGTTATTGAAGGAAGGCGAAATCATGAAATGGGTTACTCGCGAATTTGTGCATGTTGATAGGACCGCTTGCCCATGGCTCATCAGAAAATTCATAGACCCCAAAGCAGAATTCATTTTCACGCCACCAGAGAAGATTGACGAAGCCGTAAAAACGCAGGGAGCAATACCTTTCGATGTGGAGGATGCCCCACTTGGGCACAGAAACGGAAAATGCAGTTTCGAAACCATAATAGAAGAATACGGCCTGAAAGATCCAGTATTACGTGAACTTGCTAAAATTGTTCATTCTGCAGATACAAGCGATAAGACGCTTGCTCCTGAGGGAATAGGATTGGACGCAATAATGACTGGCGCAAGATTTAACGCAAAAGACGATTGGGAAGCGATGGAGAGAGCCGCATACATTTATGATGCACTCTACAGTTACTGCAAACTCAAATTGCTCCGTGAAAAACATAAAGATGAGCTAAAGAAAATAGACAGAAAACAGCAGAACGAGTTTTTGAGAACAAGAATGCGCGAGGAGACAATAACTTAGGATTTCAACAGGGACTTTTCAATGGTTTCACAACTGAAAAACGCAAGAAATAGTCTATTCCTAGTTCTCTGCCTAACGGGTTTTTTTGCAATCTTAAGCTCAACAATGTCAAAAAGCCCGGTGCTGCCACACTTTGCCGAATATCTTCAAACACCAGAAGGCTTCTGGACTGGTGTTGTCGCTGTTGCCTCTACAATTCCTGGAATACTGATAAGCTTGCCAGCTGGCACGCTTTCAGACATTCTTGGACGAAGAAAACTTCTGTTAGTTTCCAGTTTCGTTTTTGCCTCTGCACCCTTCATTTATCTTCTCATTACAGATTGGTGGCAGCTTATCCTAGTGCGTTTTTACCATGGATTTGCCACGGGAATGTTTGTTCCAGTTGCTCAAGCCTTGATTGCTGAAAACTTTCCAGCAAAGCGCGGCGAACGCATTTCAATCTTCTCTTCAGCAACAATCATTGGAAGAACCCTTGCTCCCCTCCTAGGCGGCTACATACTACTGATTACAAATTACAATTTTCGCACGCTCTATCTTGCCGTAGGAATTGCAAGTATAACTGCTTTCATTACCGCCATAACCTTCTTGAAGGAAAAGAAAACTGCCACCGAAAGAAAAGACTCCAAAGGCGCAACTTTTAGAAGCATTATCCATGGATGGAAAAGCGTTGTGAAGACCCCACGCATTTTTACTGTTAGTCTGGTTGAAGCAAGCCAATACTACGTTTATGGTTCAATTGATTTCTTTTTAATAAAATACTTGGCGAAAATAGCGGTGGATGCTCTCTTACAGGGTTTCATTATGGCCAGTTTACTAATGGCTGTCGTGCTTTCTAAGCCTTTCTTTGGTAGGCTTTCGGACAAAATTGGAAGGCGCACTCCTATTATCCTCGGTTCTATAATTAGTGCGGTTGCCTTGTTGTGGATTCCGTTTTCTACATATTTTCCCGTTTTGTTGCTTCTTGCAATGGTTTATGGTTTAGGATTTTCTGCGGTGACTTCCTCAACGCCAGCCTTAATCAGCGAGCTTGTTTCTGTTGACATGGTTGGCAGTGCCATAGGTCTTCTAAGCACAGTGATGGATATAGGACAAACACTGGGACCATTAGTTTGCAGTTTCATACTTGTATCAAGTTTGGAGTATCTTGGCTTGTTTTCTTCTCTCAGTACAATATTGTTGTTCACTGGGCTGGTATTCGCCGTTTCTAAAGTTGCGAAGACAAAAGGAAAGATGTTGTCATGAAAAATGTTCAAGGACTTCTAAAAGTCACTCCAGTGAGGAAAATTGAACACTTGTATTTTAACATGCTCAATTTTCGCTTTTTCAAAGACAGCGAACAGGGACAAGCCCTGTTTTTTGGAAGTCCTAGGCTTTTGTCGCATTTAGCCGCTGTGCCGTACATTTTGGCGTTGGAAATCATGTTTTTCAGAAAAAAGCGTTTTTTCGTTAGGCTAGGCGAGTGTGTTGTTGGTATGTTTGTTTTGCGCGAAAAATCTGGAGCTCTATACATTAGCAGTTTGGCTGTTGCCCCAGAATTTAGGAGATTCGGTGTAGCAACATACATACTCAACCATGCCTACAAACTGGCTAAGCAACTGAACAAAGGACGGCTGGAACTTGGAGTTTCAAAAGTAAATGCGCCCGCGTTGCGGCTTTACAAAAAATTTGGCTTTGCAAAGAAGGAAGAGAGGAAATGGTCTCTTGTTTTAACGAAAAAAGTTGAAATCGTCTAGGTATACCTACCGTTCTTTGGTTGATTTGTGTGGAAAATTTTAAGCATGTCGCGTATTGTCTAAAATTGAGGTTCTTTCGTCTAGAAACACTTGTTTTGGCAGTCTTTGTTTTCTGTGATAATGTTTAACATTAACATGTTCTGTTAACATGCTTTGTCAACTATTTCCATATTGTTGTAGAAACATCTTATATAATTAAACTCTACATTTAGCGTCTACTTTAGCTAATAAAACACTAAAATTGTGAAGCGTATGAAGTGTCCATATTGCGGGTCTGAAAACCTCAAAACCCTCGAAACAAGAGATTCGCCTGACAACACTGTTAGAAGACGCAAAGAATGCGTAGACTGTGGAAAACGCTTCACATCATACGAGTATGTGGAAACCATAGAGCTCATGGTTCGGAAAAAAGACGGCAGACTCGAACGCTTCGACCTCAACAAGATCATCCGTGGGCTTCAGAAGGCATGCGAAAAGAGACCCGTAACCATGGAACAAATTCACAAGTTGGCGGAACGCGTTAGGCAGGATCTTACGCAACGCGGTAAAGAAGAAATTGCTTCACAAGAAATTGGCGACCTTGTCATGAAATATTTGAAAGGATTAGACCGCGTAGCATACATTCGTTTCGCATCTGTTTACAGGCAATTTGAAGAGCCTGAAGATTTCAGGAAAGTGCTCCTTGAGGTGAAAAAGTGAAGTTTGTAAGGAAACGTGACGGAAGATTAGAACCTTTCGACCAGGAACGCATAACAAACGCCATTTGGAAAGCCGCAAAGGCTGTTGGCGGGAAAGACCGCGAAAAAGCCAAACAGTTAAGTGATAAAGTTGTTGCTGAACTGCAAAAACATTTTGGAGACGAAGGCGTTCCAACAGTCGAGGAAATTCAGGACATCGTTGAGAAAACCTTAATCGAAGACGGACATGCGCGAACAGCTAAAGCTTACATTCTATATCGGAAGCAGCACCAAGACTTGAGAGAGTTAGCTGCGCTTTTGAGCTCTGCAGACCTTGTGGACCAGTATTTGGACATTGAAGACTGGCGTGTCAAAGAAAACTCGAACATGAGCTATTCACTGCAGGGCTTAAACAACTACTTGTCATCGACAATAATAGCAAAATACTGGATAACACGAATTTACCCGTCAAACATTGCAGAAGCTCACTTCAACGGAGACCTCCACATCCACAACTTAGGCGTCTTGGGACCCTACTGCGTCGGTTGGGACCTAAAAGATTTATTACTTTACGGTTTCGGCGGTGTCCCGGGAAAAATTGAAAGCAAACCTGCAAAGCATTTCAGAACAGCACTAGGACAAATTGTCAACTTCTTCTATACACTTCAGGGCGAAGCCGCGGGTGCTCAAGCCTTCAGCAACTTTGACACTTACCTAGTTCCATTCATACGCTACGATGGGCTAAGCCAACGAGAAGTTGAGCAAGCGCTTCAGGAATTCTTTTTCAACATGAACGTGCCTACACGGGTTGGTTTCCAAACGCCCTTCACAAATGTGACACTTGATTTGAAGATTCCAGATTTCATGGAAGACGAGCAAGTAATTATAGGTGGAAACGTTGCAGATGAGACTTACGGCGACATGCAAAAAGAGATGGACATGTTCAATACTGCTTACGCGGAAATAATGGGTAAAGGTGATGCCAAAAACAGAGTGTTCACTTTTCCAATACCAACCTACAATGTGACGAAAGATTTTGACTGGGATTCGCCGATAACACAGAAAATTTTCGAAGTAACAGCCAAATATGGAGTGCCCTACTTCTCCAACTTCATAAACACCGACATGAAACCCGAAGACGTACGCAGCATGTGCTGCCGCCTAAGAATAGACAATAGAGAACTGTACAAACGCGGCGGAGGACTTTTCGGAGCAAATCCGCTGACTGGCTCTATAGGCGTAGTAACGTTGAACCTCCCAAGAATTGGTTATTTAGCAAAGGATGAAGACGAATTTTTTGAGCGACTAGAAGCACTTATGGAAATTGCCAAAACCAGTTTAGAAATAAAACGCAAAGGTTTGGAAAACTTCACGGAAAACGGTTTATATCCATACTCGAGACGTTACCTGCGTAATGTTAAAGAAACCTACGGAAAATACTGGAAGAACCACTTCTCAACAATTGGTCTGATTGGCTTAAATGAAGCTGTGCTGAACCTTCTGGGATGCAATATAGTTTCACGCGAGGGCTTAGACTTTGCAGTTAAAGTGCTAAGTTTCATGCGGGAACGGCTGGTTGAGTATCAAGAAGAAACTGGAAACATCTACAATCTTGAAGCGACACCAGCTGAAGGAACAAGCTATAGGCTTGCACGTATGGACAAGAAACGATATCCAGACATAATTGTGGCTAACGAGAAATACTTGGCGAAGAAAACTGAGCCCTTCTACACGAACTCCTCACAGTTGCCAGTGGATTACGAAGGTGACTTGTTCGAAGCCTTGGAACATCAAGAACAGCTTCAGACGCTCTACACTGGCGGAACAGTCTTCCACATCTACTTAGGCGAAAGACTTTACTCGTGGAAAGCCGCGGCAGAACTCATTCGTAAAGTAACTTGGAATTCGCGTTTACCTTACTTCACGTTGACACCAACTTTCAGCATATGCCCCACACACGGCTACATCAACGGCGAACACAAACAATGCCCAACATGTGGCACAAACTGCGAAGTCTATTCGCGGGTGGTCGGCTACTTGCGCCCAGTTGACCAGTGGAACGATGGAAAACAAGCAGAATTCGCCATACGCAAAAACTTTGACAAATCAGCCGTTGCGCCAGCCGTCGCAACAGTGCCCGCGTGAGAGAAAAACACCATGAAGTTCAGCGGCATCCAAAAAACAAGCCTTATAGACTTCCCAAGCAGAATAGCCTCTGTGCTATTCACTCCCGGCTGCAATCTGCGTTGCCCGTTCTGTTACAACTGGCGAATAGTCGTGGACCCTAAACCGCCATTTTTACAAGAAGAAGCAGCACTTAAGATTCTGGAAAGCCGCAAGAAATTTGTGGACGCAGTTGTTGTGACGGGCGGCGAGCCAACAATGCATAAGGAAATGCCGCGATTTCTGAAGAAACTTAAAGCGAAAGGTTTCTCGGTTAAGCTTGACACTAATGGTTTCTATCCAAAAGTGCTTGAGGAATGCTTGCCTCACGTTGATTATGTGGCATTGGACGTTAAAACTTCTCTGGAAAAGTATCCACGTCTGGGAGCGAAAGACGTTTCGCCATTGTTGCAAACTATTGAGATTCTGAAGACTGGAAAGGTGGAATACGAATTCAGGACAACAGTAGTTCCAAGCTTCGTTGACGCCGAAGATTTACCCAAGATAGCTGAATTGGCAAAGGGTGCAAAAACCTTCGCTTTTCAGCAGTTCATTCCAGAAGACACTTTGGACAAGACCTTTCAAACTGTTAAGCCTTACCCGCCAGAACATATTACTAAATTCGCTGACACTTTGAAAGGATATGTTGGAAACGTAATACTGCGCATCTAAGTACTTAAAGAGGAAACCTGAATTTTCTATTATGAATGCTACAGAGAAGGCTTCAAATATGAAAGACACTGTACTGTTTGACCTCGGTAACACTTTAGTGTACTATTTTGAAAGACACGAATTTCCCAAAATTCTCAAACAAGCAGTCACTGAAGTGCAGAATTATCTCCACAAAAAAGGTCTTCTTCATGTTTCTTCTGACGTAATGTGGAGCAAAGTGATGGAAGAAAATTATGAAGCTTGCGATTATCGCATTAGACCATTAGAAGAACGGCTCATTCGAATTTTTCAAATGGATGATTTGGCACAGTCCAGCGAAGTTGTTAAGAACATGTGTCGCTGTTTCATGAAGCCAATTTTTGTCAGAAGCCATCTTTACGAAGATACATTACCAACTCTCAAGCAACTGAAATCTGAAGACTATAAAATTGGTATTGTTTCCAACACAACATGGGGAAGCCCAGCTTTTCTTTGGCATGAAGAAATAGAACGGTTAGGCTTAAGCAAGTATACTGATGCCACTGTATTTTGCAGAGATGTGGGATGGCGAAAACCAGCAAGACAAATCTTTGAATACACATTAGAAAAATTGCAAGCGCTACCGCAGAACTGCGTGTTCGTCGGCGACGACCCACGATGGGACCTAACAGGACCACGCAATGTCGGAATAACGCCAATAATCATAGACCGCAAAGCAATAATGCCGCAAGCAAAAGAAACAAACCAAATCAGCAACCTTCACGAACTAATCAACAAACTGAAAATTCTTTGACTTCGAAAAGTCCACTCTCTCTTGAGAAACAATCAATGCAACTGCAAAGCGTAAAGTTTAAAGGTTTAAGACTTCGTTTAGGTTTCGAATGTTCTGCTAATTAGAGGTTTATGGCTTGAGCAAAGAAGAGGAAAGCATAGAGGAACGCAAAGCTAAAGTTCTAATCAAGCTCCGCGGATACAAACTCATAAAAAAAGAGAAACACAAAGAAGCCACAAGCTTCATTGTCGACATTCCTAAAGAGAAGGAAAAAGCCATCATATGGTGCATTCCAGAAGAAGCCACCGTAGGCATAACAGACATCAACCGTCTGCAGAAAGCCATGAAAGACGCAAACATTGAAAGAGGCATGATAATCACAGGCGGAAGATACACACACGCCGTAAAACAGAGCGCTAAAAAGAAGAAAATCGAGCTTTTGCCCAAAACTTTCCCGGTCTTCGACCTCTTTGAGCATAAGCTTGTTCCGAAACATGAAATCATAACAGAAGAGGAAAAGAAGCAACTACTTGCACAGTATAAAGTTGAACCTTACCAACTGCCCCAGATTAAGGCTTCAGACCCAGCAGTTAAGGCAATAGGCGCAAAACCCGGCGATGTGCTTCGAATAATTAGGAAAAGTGCAACAGCAGGCGAGCACATAGCTTACCGCTACGTCGTAGAATAGCTTGTTTGGCTCATAATTTTAGTTGTTTTTCTTCTTTGACAACCTTTTCAAAGTGGCGCTCTGCACGCTTAAACTCGTTCAACAAAGTTTTGCCAAGCTTTGTTAGCCTTGCGCCTCCTCCACCGGATTTGCCGCCTCTGTATGTTTGTACTATTGGTTCGCCGAGGATTTTTTCCATTTTTTGCAAGTAGCTCCAGACGTAGCGATAGGACATGCTAAGTTTTCTCGCAGCTTTTGAAATAGATTGTTCCTGTTCTATTTGCTCTAGGATTTCGGCTCCACCCTTGCCTAGAACGGGTTTTCCTTCGTATTCTATCCATATTTTGCATGAAAGCTTGAGCGTTTTTTGAGCGGACATGCATTTAGTGTTATTTGTTGCGTTATGTTTATAAGTTTACTTCGTTATGACTAACAGAACATATCGAAATCTGGGAGGCAGCAACATCCTTAACAACCCAAATGTATCCATAAGAAAAATAACAGCTGCATTATTCTTTGGCTTTCTCATGGGTGCAGCAGCAGGCTTAATCGGTGTGGGCGGAGGAGAATTTCGTATTCCCATACTGCTTTACATACTTGGACTCCCAGTCATAACGGCAATCGCAGTCAACCTACTCATTGGACTGCTAACAGTGCTAGTATCATTTCTGAGGAGAATCCAACTGAAACCTCTAGACAGATACGCAATCAATGTCGGCTTAGCCATGTCGATAGGCTCGATAGGAGGCGCATATTTAGGAGCACTATTAACAAATAAGATTCCGGAAAAACCATTAAAAAGGATATTAGCTATCTTCTTGGTTATTATTGGATTGAAAATTGGGCTTGAGCCTTTTATTCAAATTCCGTTTTCGCCATTCATGTTCACGCTAAATCTATGGCAAGAAACTGCATTGGCTATTCTAATAGGTATTGTTATAGGAATCGTTTCTGGAACGTTAGGTGTTGCCGGTGGCGAATTCCGAATTCCAGCATTGATATACCTTTTCAGTTTTGACATAGTTATCGCCGGAACCACGAGCCTTTTAGTTTCAATACCAACCGTTGCAATGGGTTTCATTAAACATCATCAGATGGGTCACACCAATCACGGAGCCACAATAATTGCAGTAATAATGGGTATCGGGTCGGTTTTGGGTGCTTTGATAGGTGCATCTTACGCAAACGTCATAGAACAAGACATTCTAAAAGTGTTGTTGGGCATAATTTTAATCTTGGCAACTGTGCGGATGGTTACAAAACCTTAGACGGGCCTTTAGTTTCTTCTGTAGAAGTTCCTTTCATTGCGTTTTTCTCGTTGATTAGCTCATATAAGATAACCAATGCCTCGCCTAAAGGTATTCTTAGCCTTACGGCTAGCTCGGCTGGTGATGTGTCTGGTTTTTCGTTTAGAATGACTTCTCTTGTGTAAGCCTTATGATGTGGGTACATGACGAGCGCGTGAACCGTTTCAGTTAATATCGGCCACAATTTTTCTTTGGTGTAATCCTCAAGGCTCATAATACATCATTAAAATAATATATATGTGAAGTGGGTTATTCAATTTACCCTTCGGAGCCATTAGTCACGAAAGCAGAATAACTCTTCTAGCTGGTTTTGTTAAGGCGGATATTTGTATGACAAAGTTTATTTCCGTCCAAACGTTTTAGGATTAAACTCCCAAAAAGCGAAGGATACAATATGATTAAAGCAGTAGTCTTCGACCTCGACGGAACAATCACGAGCTTCAACATTGACTATAGAGCCGTAAGAGCAGAAGTGAGAAGTTACCTTATAAAGAAAGGCTTACCAGCTTCAGTTTTATCCGTAAACGAAAGTATTTTCGAAATGCTGAAAAAAACTGAAATTTTCCTTAAAAACAATGG
>JAIMAA010000163.1 GCA_023512225.1 Candidatus Bathyarchaeota archaeon | reverse complement strand
ACATCGGCAACCTCTCACTCATTATAATTGCTATAGCAACTTTGCTCTACTACTTCGGCAAATTAATCGGAGACGTAAAAGTCGAAAAATATGAAAAAACCGACTACTACGTCGAAGGGGTGCTTTTCTCCTTGATTTGCATAATGCTACCTCTTGTCCCTGTTCTACTTCTCACACAATATGCCAATCTATATATCCCATTCTTACCGTCACTATTTCTTCAAATCATCATTTTAGGTTGCCTGTGGCTAAGCGCGTTTGCCCATACCTATCTCAGGCAGCATGGTGCTTTATCAAAATTTAGGAAATTAGTGCATGAAAAAGTAGAGAAATTAAAAAAAGAGCAGCACTTAGTCGCCATTATTGAAGAAAAGGTCAAGAACTCAACCAAAAAAGATTTAACAGAAATATACTCATCAGCATTTTACAAAGTCCCGATAAAAGTCTTCGGAAACGTCAGTGTTTTGCTTCTATTTTCCTTTGTCATCTTATGGAGTTCTTACTCATGCATATCTCCGGACGTTGCCTTTTTGCCGTCCACAATTCTTCTATCAGTCTTAACATTTTTGAACATGACATTTCTTGCCCTTACATACGGTTACGCAAACGCCTACTATCCCCCAGCAAAAATAGTCTTGGAAAACGGGAACGAAATAAACGGTAAAGTCTTGAAATTCGGGGAATTCGTTTACATTCTTAAAGAAAACGAAGAGAAAAAACTGTTCATAAACAAAGACAAAATCGTCTACATAGAAGAGAGCTTGTATAAGGGAAAAGAGGAAAATGAGCCAAACCAAGAGGATTGATTAGCTTATGCCTTTGTTTAGTGAGAAGTCTCTTGTTGAGGATTATTTTGTTCAAAAGCTCCAAGAGAAAGACTGGAAGTTTATTCCCGCTGACAATTTGGAAAGGGAGAGCCTTGAAGAGCCTTTGCTTACGCCTATGCTAATCCGAGCCTTAAAACGCTTAAACGCAAACATCAACATAGGCGACGAAGAAATAAAACAAGTTCTAAACGAGTTAAAACTCAAAACAAGCGGAGCCGAACACTGCAAACAAATCCTCAACTGCCTAAAATATGGCATTCCAATAAAATTCGAAAAAGAACGCGTAGTCAAATACGTCAAACTCTTCGACTACGATAACACAGCAAACAACGACTTCATCGTATCACGCCAAGTAATCCACCAATCAGGAGACAAACAAATCCGCAACGACATAATCCTCTACATAAACGGCATCCCAATCGCAAACATCGAATGCAAAAACCCCACAAGCCTAACAGAAAACTGGTTCACCGCCTACAAACAAATCATAGACTACTGGAAAACCATCCCAGAACCATACAAATACATCCAAATAGGCATAGCCGCAGAACAAACAGCCCGCTACTTCCCAACAGCCCCATGGCAACAAGAAGACGTAAAAATCCACCAATGGCGCACACAAGACAAAACAGACCCATTAGACGCCATAACCGAAATGCTCACGCCTTCCACGCTCTTAAACATAATACGCAACTACCTATTCTTCCGCATAGAACACGGAACCACAACAAAAGTCATCACACGCTACATGCAATACCAAGCAGCAGAAAAAATATTCAACCGAGTAATAGACTACTTAAAAGGCGAAACAGACAAAAACAAAGGCTTAATCTGGCACTGGCAAGGAAGCGGCAAAACATTAACCATGATATTCGCAGCAAACAAACTCTACCGCCACCCACTACTCGAAAACCCCACAATATTCTTCATCGTAGACCGCGAAGAACTCCAAGAACAACTATACCAAGAATTCACAGCCCTCGACATAACAAAACCCGAAACCATAGACACCATACAAGCCCTAAGACAAACACTAAAACACGACGAAAACCGAGGAAAACGCGGCATCTTCATAACCCTAATCCACAAATTCCGCCCCGAAGAACTAACACAACTCCAAAACGAATTAAACGCCCTAAGCCAAAAACAAGAAACAATCCAAACCCGCGAAAACGTCATCCTCTTCATAGACGAAGCCCACCGCACCCAATACGGCATCCTCGCAGCCCAAATGAAACAAACCCTCAAAAACGCCTTCGCCTTCGCATTAACAGGCACACCAATCGCAAAAACAGGACGCGACACCTACCAAGAATTCTCTTACCCAAAAGAAGGCGAAAAATACCTTGACAAATACTTCATAACCGACAGCATCGAAGACGGCTTCACCCTAAAAATCGCCTATCAACCACACCTTGAAAAAGACGTCCACCTCAAAAAAGAACTCCTCGACACCTTCATCCAAGTAGAATTCGAAGAAATCCCAGAAGAATACCGAGAAAAAACAGAAGAAAAAATCAAACAACGCCTAAACGCCATAAAAATCTTCCTCGAAAACCCAGAACGCATAAAACTCATAGCCCAAGACATCGCAGAACACTTCAAAGAAAACCTCGACGGCAAATTCAAAGCCATAGTCGTCGCCGTAAACCGCCTCGCATGCGTCCGCTACAAACGCGAACTCGACAAACTCCTACCAAAAGAATATTCTGAAGTTGTTATGACCTTCACCAGAACAGACCCACAAGAAATCCAAGACTACCAGAAAGAACTTACAACACGCTACCACGGCAAAGACATAGAAGACATTCGCAAACAAATCATAGACAAATACAAAGAAGAAGAATACCCAAAAATCCTCATCGTAACAGACATGCTCCTCACAGGCTTCGACGTCCCAATCCTCCAAACCATGTATTTAGACAAACCACTAAAAGAACACCGCTTACTCCAAGCCATAGCCCGCACAAACCGCCCCTACAAAGACCTCAAAACCGCAGGACTCATAATCGACTACATAGGCATACTAAAAGAATTCACCAGAGCCTTCGAAAACTACACCAAAGAAGACATAACAGGCGTATTACTGCCCATAGACGAACTCGCCACAGAATTCACCCAAACCCTCAACCAAACAATGGCGTTATTCCAAGGCATACCAACAGACAAAGACGACAGACAAACCATGCTCAAAGCCTTCGAAACCATAACCGCAGACGAGCAAAACGCCAAAAAATTCCAACAAAACTACCGCCACCTCAGAAAACTATTCGAACTCCTCGGAACCCACCCAATAAAACTCCAAAAACTAAAAGAATACACATGGCTCACACAAGTCTACGGCTACTACATCCACTGGCTCAGACA
>JAIMAA010000162.1 GCA_023512225.1 Candidatus Bathyarchaeota archaeon | reverse complement strand
CTTTATGGGCAAATCACTACACATCAACCAGCTTATATTATTTCCAGTACTGGTACATCCAAAATTTACATGTGCAAACTAATGATTGATATTCAGAAAAATCGTCCATTAATTTTAGATCGCAAGGTTTTAATTAATAAAGAGGGGTGGCGCGGAACCATAGTGGAGTTTAGTCTTGAGGGTGATTACCTGCGCGCTATGCCTAAAATTTTAGAATATTTAAAGCAGACAGCGTTAGTGAATCCTTACGCAAACATAACTTTTGTTGATCCTAAAGGTCGATTATACAGGTTTACCCGGGCTATTGACAGAATGCCTCCTCCCCCGAAAGAAACTTTACCTCATCCTTATGGAGTGGATGTGGAACTTATACAACGAATGATACATAATACCAATTGCATTAACATGCTTGATTTTTTAAAAAACCATTTTCATAGAGTTGGAGATAACATTGCAAGACGTTTTTTGGAGTTTGCACAAATTAAAGAAACTCAAAACCCCAAAAAAATGAGTCATGAAGAGATAGTTCGGCTCTCTCGAATGATGAAACGTTTTGACGGTTTTCTCCCTCCCGACGCAAGCTGCTTGTCTCCTCTAGGAGAAGACTTGTTAAAGGCAGGTATAATAAAGGAGTTAAAGCCTGAGTTTGTTGCCGTTTGTCAGCGTAAGCCTTCAACCTATGCTGGGCATCCATTTATAGTTGAAGTGGCGGTCGCTTACGGCGGTAACATTCCAAGAAAAGGCGACATAGTTCTGTACAGGTTTGCTAATCGTATACCGCTTTTATATGACGAGGCAAGTGATGTTTCTTTACACGTGATAAAATCGATAAACTGGAAGAGATATAAGGTAACTCCCGAAATGCCTGTAGCAGTAATTGTTCACATATGTAGCACGAAGGTTCCCTATAAAACCGTTGGTAAAGAGTTTATTGCTGACAGACCAGAAGTAAAACGGGAAATACTTAATGGTATAAGAGAAACTGCACGGCATCTTCAAAGATATTTGACACGCCAAGAACACGCACAAAGAGAGAAAAAACGATTAGATGTTTTTGCTAAATATCTCCCTAAAATTGCTGAATTCTCCACTGAATTAGCTGGAAAAGAAAAAACGCCAAGCATCGAGAGATTATTAAGGAGCGTGAAGAAGTTTGGAGAATAATACCAGTAAAAAATCCGTGATAGAGAAAAGAAAAGAAGTTTTAACCCAGCTAGAAAATTTGGGAAAACAGTTTTATGAACAAATAGAAAGAGGCACTTTTCCATGGATTCAA
Organism: Candidatus Bathyarchaeota archaeon; assembly: GCA_023512225.1. Taxonomy (GTDB): domain Archaea; phylum Thermoproteota; class Bathyarchaeia; order Bathyarchaeales; family Bathycorpusculaceae; genus DSLH01. The sequence continues at coordinate 1,985 of JAIMAA010000162.1, read as the reverse complement.
ATGCCAAGCAGATCAATCGAAAACATATACTATAGCCCTGAACTCCGACAATATATCCTAGGCAACAAAACTGTCCGTAGAAGCGCACGAAACATACGGCATATTCGTCCCTTCACACAGCTAGTTTGGGCAGCATATTTTGCACATGAACTAGCTAAAAATCGTAAAACTTCAACTTTAAGAGACGTATACTACTCCGCCCAAGCTTATGAAATGTCTTTTAAAGATCAACCAGAATCAAACAACGTTATAACCGATTTAGAAACAGTAATCAACGCCTCAAGAGAAGACTTTAACATTTTCCCAGAAGAACGCTCCGCAGTTTTTGGAGATCTAACAATTGAATACACAGTACCAGGTTATGAAGGAAAAAGGGTAAATCTAACCTCACATCCAGACGGCGTCATGATTGGACCAGCATTAACCTCCTCAGAACTCATTGAAACATCAGCAGACAAAGTTATAGCCATAGAAAAAGGCGGCTTATTTACACGATTTATTGAGGAGCAAGTACATAAAAGATTCAACGCAATTCTAATATTAACTGCTGGCCAAGCCCCTAGAGCTACTCGTCATTTTATTCACAGACTTAACAAAGAGTTTAAGCTACCAGTGTATATCTTCACGGATGGTGACCCATGGGGAATGCACATTGCAATGGTTATCATATCTGGGTCAGCTAACGCAGCGCACCTACGTGAGTTAACCACACCTGATGCTAAATGGAGTGGTGTTTGGGCTACTGACATTGTTAATTACAAATTGCCAACAGATCCATTGACGGATATGGATATTAAGCGATTACAGGAACTGCAACGTGACCCGAGGTACAAGGAGAGACTCTGGCACAGAGAAATTTTAACTTTCATGAAAATAAGAAAAAAGGCAGAGCAAGAAGCTTTCAGCCGTTATGGATTGACCTATATTGTTGATGAGTATTTACCAGCAAAGCTTGAAGAAACAAAATAGGCTGATCAAAAGGCCTCTGCAATGAAACAAGATAAGGTTAAGATTTAAATCTTTAAGTTGCCAATAAGGTGCATAATTTAAAATCAGCAACATGCAGGTTCCAGCTATGAGTAAACAAGAAGTGCCAGAAGGTCTAATTATTGCAGAGAAATTTTTCGCTTTGTTAATTATCATTATAGGTGCGCTTTTTTTAAACGCTACCTATGGAACTTACAAAGAACTAGGTGCCTATTCAAACGTCTTTATCTCAGCAAGCATCGCATTAATAATTCTGGGTATCTTAATGTTTATTGCAAAAACTGAGTAGACTAACTGAAAGTAAATATGAACTTTTGTGGCGCCGCTGGTCGGATTATCAGCAAGCTAAATCTTCAGCTTTGCTCTTGAACCGACGACCAACTGGTTAACAGCTTCAGCCTTATAGACTTAAATGCCTACAAGTCAGCTGCTCTACCTAGCTGAGCTACAGGCCCATTTTCTTAAAACTATAAAGACGATGTTATTTATAAATTTTATGGGTTATTTTCTAGATTAGATAATGGCAACTGAATTGTATGTTTGATAATGACGAAGAGGATGATGGGCTTAACAATACAATATATCCAAATGCATTGGTTGATGATATCGATAGTTTGCTTGGGGCTTGGAAGTTAACTGAAGGCTTGATACCGACTGAGACGGGATGATAAATGTAAACGATACGAACTCTGACTGCTATGGAACAATCGATAATGCGCTATGACCAACCGATACACTACTTTGGAGGGAAGAATACAACCTTCCCGAACCATCCAAGCAGTATTGCTGACGAACATGCATAATCTGGTACTGACTGCGATAGGATTCTTGATGGCTTGGAGATCTTTTGGAACGAGGATTCTAATGAGGATGGACAATAAATGCGAAAGTTTCTGATAAAGATAACATACGAGAAAGAGGATTTGGAGCTAGACGGCGTGTTTGACCTTCCTACCTGAAATAACACGACAACGATAGAAACGAGCCCTATGAATATC
>JAIMAA010000161.1 GCA_023512225.1 Candidatus Bathyarchaeota archaeon | reverse complement strand
TTGCTGCCATATTTACCCCTTTTAAGAACAAGGATACTACTCTTAGCCTCCTGTCCGAAAATTGGGGGTCATTTCAAAGAGAAAGAGAAGGGGGCGAGAAGCACGGAAGCAGAGGGACAAGAGAGCAGAGAGGTAAACAGATGAGAGGTGAATGATGAATGATAAGGAGGAGCAACTCAAAACTCAAAACTCAAAACTCCCTCACCCCATCCCTCCCTTACTTCCCCCATTTCCTGTCGCCCATTGCCTTCACCAGAACTCAAAAATTCTCTGTTTCTGAGAGTATGTTAAGTTAAGTTAAGGCTGTTAGAATCATTAGAATAGAAGAAATCTCCGCACCTTGAGAAGGAGGACAGCCCTGGTGAATAAGCGGTGGAGAAATGTTGGACTTTATACGCTGCTGGCGATCGTCGTGGTTTCGCTGGCAACTGCGTTTTTTGATAAACAACCCCAAAGAGGGGAAACCTTGCGCTATAGCGAGTTTATAACGCAAGTTCAGGAAGGAAAGATTGAAAAGGTTCAGATCAGTGCTGACCGGAGTGTAGCGCGAGTTCGGAACCCAAATGGGAATACCTATTCAATCGTCAACCTGCCCAGTGACCCGGATTTGATTAACATCCTGACTGCAAACAAAGTGGATATCTCTGTTTTGCCTCAGTCAGATGATGGAATTCTGCTTAAGGCTCTGAGCAGTCTTCTATTCCCGGTTCTGCTTCTGGTTGGCCTGTTCTTTCTGCTGCGACGAGCCCAAAATGGCCCCGGCAGCCAAGCGATGAACTTTGGTAAATCCAGAGCCAGAGTCCAGATGGAGCCACAAACCCAGGTGACTTTTGGAGATGTCGCAGGCATTGACCAGGCGAAGCTGGAGCTGAGCGAAGTGGTGGATTTCTTAAAGAATGCAGACCGCTTCACCGCTGTAGGTGCCAAGATTCCCAAAGGGGTGCTGCTGGTTGGTCCTCCTGGGACGGGTAAGACCTTGCTGGCTCGTGCGGTGGCTGGCGAAGCAGGGGTGCCTTTCTTCTCCATTTCCGGCTCTGAGTTTGTAGAAATGTTTGTTGGGGTAGGTGCTTCCCGTGTCCGTGACCTGTTTGAGCAGGCGAAGGCCAATGCCCCCTGTATTGTCTTCATTGATGAAATTGATGCGGTTGGTCGCCAGCGGGGTGCTGGTTTGGGCGGCGGCAACGATGAGCGTGAACAGACCTTGAACCAGTTGCTGACTGAGATGGACGGGTTTGAGGGCAATACTGGAATTATCATTATTGCAGCCACCAACCGTCCAGATGTCTTAGATGCGGCACTACTTCGCCCCGGTCGGTTTGACCGTCAGGTAGTGGTTGATCGCCCCGACTATGCGGGTCGGCTTGAGATTCTGAATGTCCACGCCCGCGGCAAAACCCTGGCAAAGGATGTGGATCTGGAGAAAATTGCCCGTCGGACTCCTGGCTTTACGGGGGCCGACCTGTCAAACCTGCTGAATGAAGCAGCCATTCTGGCGGCTCGTCGTAACCTGACTGAAATCTCGATGGATGAGGTGAATGATGCAATTGATCGCGTTCTTGCCGGTCCAGAGAAGAAAGATCGGGTGATGAGCGAGAAGCGAAAAGAGCTGGTTGCCTATCACGAAGCTGGTCATGCCCTGGTGGGGGCATTGATGCCGGATTATGACCCGGTTCAGAAAATCAGTATCATTCCTCGCGGTCGTGCTGGCGGTTTGACCTGGTTTACTCCCAGCGAAGACCAGATGGATTCTGGGTTATATTCCCGTTCCTATCTGCAAAACCAGATGGCGGTTGCCCTGGGTGGTCGGATTGCCGAAGAAATCATCTTTGGTGAAGAGGAAGTGACGACAGGTGCTTCTAATGACCTCCAGCAGGTTGCTCGTGTTGCTCGTCAAATGGTGACTCGATTCGGGATGAGCGATCGCCTCGGTCCCGTTGCGCTGGGTCGTCAGCAGGGCAATATGTTCCTGGGTCGCGATATCGCTGCCGAGCGAGATTTCTCTGAGGAAACAGCCGCTGCGATTGATGACGAGGTACGTAACCTGGTTGAGCAGGCTTACCGTCGGGCGAAGGCTGTGTTAACCAGCAACCGCCATGTTCTGGATCAGTTAGCTGCAATGCTAATTGAGAAAGAGACGGTTGATGCAGAGGAACTGCAAGAACTGTTAGCCAACAACGATGTTAGAGTCGCTGCCATTGCTTAATTCGAGTCTCTTGTAAATGCTTAAAAGGGCAACTCCAAAGAAGGGTTGTCCTTTTTTTATGTCTGTTTATTGAAGTAAGAGACACTTTTTAGGGCACCTTAATTACATAGTATCCCTTAAAAGCTTATTATATAAGAAATAGCTATATCGGTAACCGTATAGATAATGGCGATTGCCAGTATCGGGGGAATGTTAGATGAATGCAAACAAGGACTATATACAGGATATAAACTTCAAAATTGCTAATTTAAAGCAGCAAGTGCAACAGAAGATAAACCAGCCATATTTATGTAAATTTATTAAAGCTCCTTTTATAGATGAGGATAAATTATTGCTGCTTCTATCTATTTTTGAACGTTTACATCTTCCGGAAAGAAAGATGGATAAATATATTGTAACGACGATGCTCGTTCAAATTGCCCTTGATACTCATGAAAGTGTAGAAAATCAAGCGTTGCCGCCTGAACAGCTTAAGAGCAGACAATTGACAATATTAGCTGGAACATATTATAGCGGCCTTTATTATCAAATCCTTGCAGAAATTGATGATATCAATATGATTCGAACTTTAGCAGAGGGAATTATGGATGTGAATGAACATAAAATTTCTGTTTATAGCAATTCCCGTGATACAGTTGAGTCGCTTATGGAATCATTAAAGAAAACGGAATCATCTTTGTTTGATCGCATAACTGGTCATTTTAAGAGAAATGATCTTGGCGAACTTGCAGCCAATATCGTATTTGTCAAACGCCTAATGACTGAGAAGGATAAATTTGTTAAGGGTATGTATTCTGTTCTTTTCGATAGCATGCATAAACTTCTAATAAATGACAATCTATTCAAAGCAGATGATAATCATCAAGAGTACCTGCTGTCAATTAGCGATAAGTATATCGACCTCTCGATACAAGAGGCGGAAAAGTGGATAAAGCAGCTTTCTGAAACGGCCGTGCTTGCGGAGAAACTTGAATCGATTAAACTTAAGCAAACTGTTAAATCATTTGTAGAGGAAGGTTAAAGCGATGGGGCAATCTAAAGAAGAGCGCGTTCATAATG
>JAIMAA010000160.1 GCA_023512225.1 Candidatus Bathyarchaeota archaeon | reverse complement strand
TTTAAAGGGTTATTTTGTTGGGATGGTTATTTTTTTTTTATTTTAATGTGTTGATATTATATTAGAAGTTATTCGTTTTTAGGGTTATCTGTTTTATTTTTTTTTAATTGACTTTGTTTTATATATTTAATTTATTTAAACGCTCGATTCAACAACAATTGGAAATAATACCAGAGAACCTTTTTTTTGTCAAGATATCGAATTGCCTCTGTTACGGAAATATCATTTATGTACTATTGGTAAAAATCATAATTGGACATAAGAGGACTTCTTTAGAAATTCCCTTCAGTTAAAGTTAAGCCATCTTAGATCTTTAAAAGGTGGTGATTTAAGATGGCAAAGAAGAGATGTCATTACTGTGGCAAATTATTTATTCCTGATCCAAGGGTAGGTAATCGTCAGAAGGCATGTTCAACCTCTTGTCAGAAACTCGGGAAGAGAGAGAACAATCGGGCCTTCAGCAAGAATAATCCTGGATACTGGCAAGGCAGATATGAGTATGTAAAAGAATGGAGGAATAGGAATCCTGGGTATCAAAGGCAATGGAGACAGAGAAAGAAACAAAAAAAACAATCTTACCCTGAGATACAAGCCGAGATACTCATGAAAGCTATTGATTCAATCGAGAAAAATCTCATAGTGCTTCGTAAGATACAAGCCGAGATAATCCTTAAATCTATTGATATTACAGCAAAAAGGGCATTTTTTACATTTCAAGCCTCATGAGATACAAGCCGAGATAGAGATAAAAAGGTATGAAGAATAAGCACTTAGAGAACTTATCATTGGTGAGATACAAGTTTATATTGAACCTTTATGTCTTTCTGATAGAGAATTTTCCCATGATGAAGGAGAGGATACATAAGAGGTTGCCAGTGGAGTTTGTTAAGGATGTCCTTGAAGCATTCAATGCTCATAAGATTTCTGAGAAGGAAGCAATGGAGCTTTTAGGGATAAAGAGGAGCCGTCTTCATCAGCTGAGGAAGAGATGGTTAAGGAGCAATAAAAAGAGGCCTTTTACTCTATGGCAAAGGGCTAAGAGTGCCTTTCATGTGATACCTCCCGATGAAACAAAGTATTGTCAAAAGTTTTTAAGCAAAAATGCTTAAAAGCCTTTAATTTCAATATATTGTTTATATTTTGCTTGCCTCCCCCCTTTTTCAGGGTTAAAGTAGTAATCTACACACTACATAAGGAGGCAAGCTTTTATGTCTAAAGTTGCTCGTTTTGTTATCTGGATTTGCTCTAAATTTACTCGTAACGAGATAGAGCATATCATCAACGGTCTTTTGGATGTCCTTAATAACCGCAATCCAGAAGTTAAACCAAAAGACGATTTCAAAGAAAAACATCCAAACTACAGAGCTTTCTCTGTTGACCCACTACCGCCTCTGTCTGAACCTCCTCAGCCTAAACAATCTGTCCATCAAAAAGATTATAAAGAACTCCTCCAAAAACATCTGTCTACTTACGGCAAACCTCTAATGCCTGTTAAACATCGCCCTAATTCTACTAAAATCCCTTCAGAGGTCAAATGCCCTCTCTGTAACGCCCCTCATGACTATATCTACTACAATGACGGCAATAAAAGGTCTCAACTTAAATGTAAGCTCTGTAATCACCTCTTTCAGCTAAATCAAAGATTCCGTAAAAACGATAAATCTAAATACTTCTGCCCTTATTGCCATCATGCCCTCTTTAAGTGGAAGCAACGTAAAGAGGTTACTATCTATAAATGCTGTAACGATAACTGCCCCCATCGCATTCAGTCCCTCAATAAGCTTAATCCATCAGAACGCCTTATCCAGAGAAAACTTAGCTCTCAATTTAAACTCTGCTATCAATATAGAGAGTACCATTACAAGCCTAATGAACTCCAACACTCTAAGCCTGATAAATCTAATGTCGATCTTACCAAAATCCATAACAATCCAAATATCCTCGGCCTTATTCTCACTTTCTATGTCTCTTTTGCTATTACAGCCAGAAAAACTGCCCTCATCTTGAGGTCTGTCTTTAACATCAATGTCTCTTATCAAACTGTCCTCAATTACGCCGCCGCAGCTTCATTCTACTGCCATAGCTTTAATCTAAAATATAAAGGAACTATCGACTCTATAAGCGCAGGCGATGAAGCCTATATCAAGGTTTTGGGTAAATACCATTATGTATTTTTCTTTATCTCCTCTAAAAGCCTTAAAATTACCGCATATCATGTTGCCGACAATAGAGGCGTTCAGCCCGCTGTTACCGCCATGAATGAGGCTATACGCACAGCAAAGCCACAACAAAAGATCATCCTTATCACAGATGGTAACCCCTCTTACCCAGCAGGTATTCACTTCATCAACTCCATCTCGGACATCAATCCTTCTATCGAGCATCATAAAGTCATTGGACTCCAAAACCTCGATAAAGAGTCCGAAGATTTTAGACCATTTAAACAGCTCATCGAACGCCTTAATAGAACTTATAAGTATCATGTTAAGCCCTCTCATGGCTTTAATGCTGTCAATGGCGCTGTCGCCCTTACTACCCTCTTTGTTACACATTACAACTTCCTCCGCCCTCATATGTCACTTAATTACAAAACTCCTGTTCACCTGCCCGAACTACAGAATATCTCTACCATTCAGGGTAAATGGACCAAAATCTTATCCCTTGCTGCTTAAACTGCCTTCTGTTTGTCAAAGATCAATACTTCTTTAAAGTCTTTCTATTGCCTATTTAATAGCTTTCCCTTGTTCCTTAGTTATAAATCTCGTTGCTCATTACCTGAAATTTATAGCTTCGCTTTACCTCACTTTTGCCTTTTATGTCCTTTTCATAAAACCTTACTGCTTTTTCATGAAACTTTTGACATTACCTTCTACCCTTAGACACAACATTATTCTAACATCCACGATTTTCTCATTTTAGATTTCTTCAACCTGCTCAGAATCTCACAGAGGAAGAAAGGGTACTGATACCTTCTAACTGGGGTAAGATATTCGATACAGTGACAGCCTCAGCAATACTCGATCGTCTCAGCATGAACGGCAGGTTTATAACCTTTGAGGGGAGGTCCTATAGAAGTAGAAATAAATAAAAATACAAACAACCTATAACAGAAATGAAAACTTTATAAAAGCACATTATCCTGATGATAATTGTTTGACGGTGAATTACGTCCTTTACTGTATTTACTAGTAGCCAACATTATTACTTTTGGCTACTTTTTAATTATTGCCTACACTTAATTGTAAGTTGACAGAAATATCTTCAATTGATACTGTAAC
>JAIMAA010000159.1 GCA_023512225.1 Candidatus Bathyarchaeota archaeon | reverse complement strand
TGTGGTTATGTCTGGAAGCCCCGAGTTGAGAAGCCCGTTGAGTGTCCCCGTTGCAAAAACCGTTTGGACAGAAGGAAAAGGCGTTTGCCCAAGTGCTTCAGAAACATGTGAGGTGGTGAATGTGGGTGATGATAGTAGTAGAAAAGAGAAGATAATAGATAAAGAGGATCTATTAAATAGACTATTAAATAAATCTACTATCATAAAAAACTACATAATCACCAGCTTCTATGTTGGAAAGGATGATTTACCTATTTACTGTCAGTTTAAAGAAATTGCAAAAAGAGAAGCTCCCTTCAAGGGCGGTTTCAGCAAAGTTCTCATTAGGGCTATGAAAGAGTATAATCAACGCCACAGCATTGGCAACCCCCAACTGCTCATAACCCATTACGCTAAACCAGAAGAGCCTCAGCCCATGCGTGTTTTATGCATTTATTGTCAAGGAGCCTTAACAGACGGACGCGTATTCTGTCAGCGAAAAGGTATGTGGATTTCAGGCGTTTCATGTTACAGTTGCAAATTCAACAGGCTGAGGAAACAGAAATGAACAACGAATCTCATAAGCCACCGCAAGCAAAATGTTCTTAGAACAAGACCTTATGGACCTTATGGTCATTAATAAGGCAAGGAAACGGAAATGATAAAGAAAACATTTATTGGGGTTCTTGTGGTTGCTTTCCTTTCAACTCTTCTAAATACTGTAATCAACTTTAATGTGACAAAAGCTGGGGATTACAGTAATTCAAGCACCTGCACCTTGTGTTAATATGTTTTTTAGATTAACCTCTGCGCTCAATCTTTTCACCTGTTGTTGATTTGGTTTAGGTTCTTGTTTTGTGTTGGTATTTTGTGTTGTTGTCTATTATGTAGAAGGTGTTCTTTTCCGTCTGTAGTGTGGAGTATTGGTCTTGCGAGGATTTCTGCTATTTTTGCGAGCTTTTTAGTTTTAGATTTATTAGGGATGTTTGATGTTTGCTTGTTTTCCTTTTAACTACGGCTTTTAGTCCTGTGCCTTTCTCCCGCCTTTTCATGTATCTTGTTTCAAGCTTGAGTATTTCTATGTCCTTTCTCCTGTTCAAGTAACTTAACACTTCGTATTTCACGTCGCCCAGGGCAAGGAGCACAATTTCATCGCCTTTTTGTAGGCGTTGTTCAAGCTCAACCTTCCATAGTCCATCTTTTCCGCATAGTATGGGCTTGCCCTTGCTCTTGGCTATCATTAGGTCTGTTCCTTCCCTTCTGCCCTTCTTAACTCTGCCCTTCACACCAGCTTTTTGTAGGAAATCCTTAAGAAGCGCCCGCAGGCAATTTTTGGAAATGGCTTCTTCGCCCTTCACTATTATTTCATTCGCGATTGCTTCAACTTTCACGTTCGCTTTTTCTTCCAAGAAAATGGCTAATTCTTTTATCAAGTTGCTGCTTTCACTCTTCAAATCGGATACGTCAACCCTCAGCTCCGGCACTGTTTAACCACCATTATGCTGGTTTGTTTTTGTTTTTCTTCAGCTCTTTAACGATGTTTCTTATTTCCAAGATGATTATTATGCTGGCTGGTATTATGATTAGGAGTATGAAGCCTATTGGTGTTCTCACGAAATAGCCGAGGTATCCGAGGAAGGGTATTACGGCTATGACTTTGCCTATCACATTTTCCTCTCTCACTATCCACTGGTCTGGGTCTTCGTTTGCGTCTCCTTTTGTTATGAAACCCTCATCTGTTATGTTGAAGATTCTATGAGTTACTGTTGTAGATGATTCGCTTTCTATTTTGAAGCAGATTATTTCGCCTACTTTTAGGGTTTCTGGGTTTGCTGGCTTGATTACTACTATGCTTCCGACTGGTATGGCGGGTTCCATGCTTCCCGTGTAAACGGGCTCGTAGTGGGTGTCTCCCCAAAGCGAAACTGGTCTATAGAAAACGAGAAACACTACGCCAATTGTGGCTATAACGATGAGTGTGGCTATTTTGATGAGTTTTTTGATGTTCAACTGTTTCCACCATCGTGGGCTGGTGGGAAGCGGACTGTTATGGCTATGTCTGCTGTCATGTTTAATCCTTGATATTCGTTTCCGGCAGTTTCAGGCATCCAAACCGTTAATTGCAACGTGACGCTTTGTCGTTGTGGGATTGCTCTTTTTCCGTTTACTTCCACGCCTTCGCTTAGTTTGCTTAGTGTTCCGTTATAGAGAAGGTTTGGTTCTTCGCCTTTACCTTTTCCAAGTTCTAAAATTTCGATTTCCAGTCCGGTGGCGAGATAAACGTCTCCGTAGAAGGTTGCATTAAGCTTACAGATTCTGAAGGGTAAATCGCCTACATTAATAACTTTCAGGTATTTTGTGATTTTCGGACTGCCCGGATAGAAGTAGCCGTCCACATCGGGGTGGAATAGCCTCTGCTTAGGCGACAATTCTATATCAAGGTTTTTTCCTTTCCGTCCTAAAAATATGGTGTGGGCAGAAGCTGAAGGCTGATTAGCTGCAAATAACACAAGAGAGAAGAATAAGGCAATTATGAACGCAGACGTGAAAATCTTCCTATTCTTCACTTTCTCTCTCAGCCTTTTCTCTGGGATAAGCAGTTATAATAAAAAAGGGGGATTTGAGGGTTTTGGCAACCTTATTGTTTGAGCGTGAATATCATTGTTAGGTTGAATGTGTCTCCTTGGAAGTCGTTGTCTGCATCTTCGCTGAATTTGACGCTTAACCTAAAGAACGTTGCACCGTTATCAACTGTGGGTATTGGCAAACCAGTTACCGGCGAGTATTTAAGGTCGTAGAACGTTTTCTTTCCGTCTCCGTCAACGTCGACTATTGAATCCAAATAGCTTACTCCAGCATACTTGAATCTGGTGATTATCATTTGTTTAGCCATCTTGTCCGGGTCAAGGTTTGTGTATGGGTCCGTGTCGGCCTCTGTTTCTGGCGATTCCTCGATTACACTATAATCGCATGTTATTTCGAGGCTGCCGGGCGTTATACTGCCAGCTCTGCTAAGTCCAACGAATTCCACATCGAATGGGAAGCTGTCTCCAGGCTTCATGTTAGTCGCTGTCCATGTTGCTGTAACACCGTCCCTCCACGTCAGCTCGTCCCAATCTATAGTTTTTAGGTCTATAGTTCCAGCTATAAACACGTTGCCAGTACTTGTTTCCGTGTCGCTGAAGTAGGCGTAGATGCCAGCTCCAGCAAATAGACTGGCTATGAGTATCATGGTCACGCAGAGCGTCAGTGTTCTCCTGTCAGCCATGTCCGTTGGATTGAAAAGCGAGCTTGAAAAGAGGCGCATGATCCACCTGCTCTACAGGATCATTCAAAAC
>JAIMAA010000158.1 GCA_023512225.1 Candidatus Bathyarchaeota archaeon | reverse complement strand
AGCGGGGTGGGGTAGCCAGGATTAACCCGCTGGGCTCATAACCCAGAGATCGGTTGTTCAAATCAACCCCCCGCTACTAAAAATGTTACATTTCGTTAGAATAATTCGATTTTGTGTTAACACAAAATAAAAAAGGGGATGTAGGGGTTGGTGTGGAACGTTTTTAATGGAAATCTGTACAGATAGGTTTGCATGGTTTTTTGCTAAGGTAAGCAAATCCGCCGATGTACCATGTATCAAAGTCTATGTCGCGTAGCCAAACAACTGCGACGCCGTAGACTGGTGATTTAACTGTCTTAAAGCAATCCAGTTTGAAGGTTGGCGATGACCAAATTGGCACACCATCGCTGAAATAGACTATTTCAAGGTAATAATACTCTATTCTGTCAAAGTAAATTTCGTATCCATCAACAAGCAACGTGTAAGTTCCCGGTCCCGATATTGTAGTCACTTCTGGTGACGCCATCGTTGCTCCTTCAAAATTCAGTGTACCGTCTGGGTTGATTATTATCAAGTCTAAATCGCTTGTTGGGAAGTGAGCCCAGTCACTGTACCAGTATAGAAACACGAAGGCGAATCCACTAGCGTCAGGTATGCTAAAGGTGTATGTGTCTGTTCCGCCAGTTTTGACTGATCCACAGAAACCTTGTATCTTTCCAGGATATACTTCAACCATGGCTTCCACTGGCGCGCCTCTGTTATACATCGTTACAACTCTATCTACGCCGCCAACCCAAACTTCAGTAACCTCTATAGTCAGCTTACCAACAACTACTGGGTTGTAACTTGAATAATCGCCAGCTAGTACGAGTCTCAGCACTCCTGGTTCAAAAGGCATGTCAGAAGTGATTAGAATTTGGCCGTCTCCATTGAAGTATAATCCTCTAAAGAAGTAATCCCTTGAGCCACCTCTATGCGAGTTGCTTAGATATATGATTCCAGCGTCTCCAAAGAACGGGTTCTGAAGTGCGGGGTCGGCAAGTTGAACGTCTGAAAGTGTTATTTTTATAGAGTCTACTTCGCTGGTTACCCAGAAAGCAAAGTACTTGTATTTTGCGGGCTCCAATGTTACGTCATAGATCGTTTTTGTTCCTTGGCATAGGTATGTCATCTCTATTGGTGGGAACCAAATACCACAGAAGTGGTTAGGCCATGGTTTTGGAATAGTTCCGAAGCTCCTGGACTTTATGACTTCCAGCGAATTTGCAACGTTGATGTATCCTGCGCCTTGCTCGAGCGCTGTGAAGCCCGGAATTGGCTCAGCACCATCGTATATTGCTTGTTTAATTTCAAGTGGACCTATTGACAGACCGTTCATTTCGATGTAAGCGTTTAATAGTGCTGCTTCACCTGCAACTTGTGGACATGCAAAGGAAGTTCCTCCACCTATTCGAATAGTACCACCTGGGAACAATCCTAGGAAGCACCCTGAGCCAGTAGCTACAACTTCCGGCTTGACTCTTCCATCTGCAGAGGGACCCCGACTGCTGAAGTATGCAATTGACATTTCGTTATGCGGATACCATAGCACTTGTCCCAATCCGTTTCCTGGGGGTGCACCATAATATGTGGAGAAATATATATCTCCTAATACCCACTCGTGGATTGGGTCCATTGCTGCGCCTACCGCTATTGAAGTTTTGGCGCTTGCAGGGCGGCTTACTCTTAATGGTGCTGGTCCTTCGTTGCCTGCCGCAGCTACTACAGTGATTCCTGCTGCTGTGGCTGCATCAACCAGTAGGTCTTCGGGGTCATATCCGTCAGCGGCTACAGGACCACCTAAACTCATGCTGATGACGTCTACGTCCAGAGTTCCGTTAAGTTTCATTTGGATGGCAATGTCTATTCCTTTCATTATGATTGAAGATGATACACCAGCGCCTGTATGTGGAAAAGTTTTTATTGCATATATGGATGCTGCCGGAGCTATTCCCATACAAGTGACAGAGACATATCCGCTGGCATCTCTCCATGTTCCTTCGGGATCATACTTATAAATTGCTTCGCCCCAAGGATGGTTTGGTCTAAATCTTAGTGTGGCGTGTGCCGCAAGCAGATGCGCACAAGCAGTTCCGTGATAGTGGTTTGTTGGCAGATTGTATCCTTCGTAGGGAGTGCCCACATCTGGGCTTATGTCTATTCCGCCAATTACATTGCCCACGAGCATTGGAGATGCGGACCATACGCCTGTATCTATGATAACGACTGTGCTGCCAGATCCATAGTTAGTTTCGCTCCATACATCATCCGCATTAGTTAGGTATGCATTAGTGTATATGCTTGGTTCAATGGCGACTATTTCATCAATGGTTAAAGGTTCAACTTCCACATCTGCGAATTCTTCTTCAAGGACAGGTGTATTGGTTACGGGGTCAATCGAAATGTTAGGTTTTAATTCCTCAAATATATTTCCGCTGTAATAGATTTGCTGTATGCGATCATCATAGATACGGATGACGCTTGGATTTGAAGCCAATTCCAGTATCTTGCTGGTTGGGATAGAAGCAGCCAAAGCTTCGACGCTTTGATAAGTTTGCGATACTTGACCACCTAATTCCTCAATCTGCGCAATTACTTGTGCATTATCTTCTGCATGGACAATAACGTTCATCTGCTCCAAGGTTGAAGCTTGTAGAGATTCAATGACGCTTTGTGTTAGTTTTTGAACAGCCGCAGGAGCAACAGCATTGTTCACATAAGTTACAGTTGCAGGTGCAACGAATGCAAATGTTGATACAATCAGCACGCTTAAAAGCCATATTCCTTTGAAGTTTCCACGATTGAAGTGCATATATTGGATGTGAATCATTAAAAGCCCTTCTCCTTCTCTTTTTTTGTGCGTATAATAATACGTTATTGAATAAATAAGAAGTTTGTGGAATTTTCTTCTATAGCCTTAAAAGTTAAAGAAATAAGGGTGCTATCTATAGATTTCATCTTTAAGATTTAATCCAGTCAACGGTTCTTGCTCTTGAAAAATTGTTTGCCCATTCACAATTAAATTTTCTGCCTCAAGTAAAGATTGCCACAATTTCGCTTCCATAACACTTTGTCGAAGTTTTTCTTTGACTTCCTTAATTAATTGAATTTTTTCGCACTCCGGCATCTCTTGCAGGTTAATTTTCTTCTTTTTTTCTCGTGCGCCCATTTATGTCCCTCTGTAGAGATATGTCGTGTATCTTAATAAATCAGTTCTTTCAATGGCTGAAACATGTCGAAACACGATATATGCAATTAATTTTTTGTTAGAGACAAAGAGAAAAATTATAATAAGTATGCATTATGATGGATAATTTGTAAAGTGGTTTAACATGCAGATGGATGCCGTTGAAAATGCTCTGTTTTCTGTGACTGTGAATCCACTACTTAAATCTTTAATCAGCCGTTTTGATAAAGAATGCGAAAAAGATGGAAG
>JAIMAA010000157.1 GCA_023512225.1 Candidatus Bathyarchaeota archaeon | reverse complement strand
GGCTGCCTCTTTGACTAACTGGGCCCCCATGTTCTCAAAGGGATCGGGCAACTCAATGTCTTTCGCTATGGAGACGCCATCGTTGATTACGTTGGGCGCGCCGAACTTCCTCTCTAGGGCTACAGGGCGCCCCCTGGGGCCAAGCGTCAGTTTGACGGCATTCGCTAGGGCGTCGACACCTGCTTTTAATGCGCGTCTTGCCTCTTCACCGTAGATAATTTGTTTTGCCATGTTCTTAAATCACCTCCTTTGTCTATTTAACCTTTTTTGCTAAGATGTCACTTTCCCTGAGGATGATGAATTCTTCGTCGTCCTCCTTTATCTCAGTGCCCCCATATTTGGCATAGATGACGACATCCCCCACTTTTACATCCAGGGCTATTCTCTTGCCGTCATCTGTAAGCCTGCCAGGGCCAACAGCAATTACTTCCCCTTCCTGGGGTTTTTCTTTGGCTGTATCCGGCAGGACTATGCCACCCTTTGTGACCTCTTCTTTGGGCTTAGGTTTGACTACTACCCTGTCACCTAATGGTTCGAACTTTGTTGCCATTTCTCCTACCTCCTTCCAGTTCTTATTTTTAGCACTCTGTGCGTTAGACTGCTAATAATTTTAGCACAATTATCATGGCTTGTAAAGGGGCTGTTGTGCGGTGTGTTAATGTTCTACGATTTTGTCACCCTCTAACTGTTCAGGGAAAATGTCACCATTATGGGGAGGGTGACATTGAACAGGAAAGAACAGACAAGGTTAATGGTGCTAAACCAGGTAGAGAAAGACAAGATGCATGTTAAAGAAGTAGCTGAGATGTTGAACCTTTCTGTACGCCATGTAAGAAGGATGTTAGCAGAATACAGAAAGAAAGGTGCTGCAGCACTAGCCCATGGGAACCGTGGGAAAAAGCCCTACAATGCCCTGGATATAGGTCTGGTGAAGAAAGTGGTGGAATTAGCCCAATCAAGTTACGCCGGCTGCAATAATCAACACTTCACCGAGCTTATTTCTGAACGAGAGGGGATAATTCTCTCCCGTTCCTCAGTTCGTCGGATTCTCCTCAAAGCCGGCATAAGAAGTCCTAGAAAGAGACGGCCACCAAGACATCGCAGCCGCAGAGAGCGTTATCCACAAGAAGGAATGCTGCTGCAAGCTGATGGCAGTCGCCATGACTGGCTGGAAGGGAGAGGTCCCTGGCTCAGCCTCGTAGGAGCTGTAGATGACGCTACAGGGAAGGTGCCTTATGCTCTGTTCCGATTTGAGGAGGATGCTCAGGGTTACTTCCTTCTGCTGCGTCACATTGTAACCAGCCACGGTATACCTATGGCTATATATCACGACCGCCATGGCATCTTCGAGCGTTCCAGGAAGGAGACAGAGACACTTGAGGAGCAACTTGAGGGGAGAAGACAACCGACCCAGTTTGGCCGTCTGCTGGAGGAACTAGGCATTGTCTCCATCCCCTCGCGTTCACCCCAGGCCAGAGGCAGAATTGAGAGATTGTGGGGCACCTTCCAGGATAGGCTGAAAACTGAGCTTCGCCTGGCCGGAGCTAGCACTATGGAGGAAGCTAATCAAGTGCTTTGGGGCTTCCTTCCCCGGTATAGCCGGAGGTTTGCTGTTCCTGCCAAAGAGCCTGACTCGGCCTATCGGGAGCCTCCTGAGGGATTTAATCCTGACGATGTATTCTGCTTCAAGTATCAACGGACTGTAGGCCCAGATAACGTGGTACGTTTCGGAGAACACAGAATCCAGATAATGCCCACCAATGGTAGGCTAAGCTATGCCCGTGCAAAAGTGGAGGTGCATGAGAGGATGGATGGCAGTCTAGCCGTATATTACCAAGGGCAGTGCCTGGCTACCAAGCCAGCGCCGCCAGAGGCTCCGGTGCTCAGGGCAAGGAATATAAGGCGGGTCATGCCAGGTGGGGATGGGGCTGATGGGGGCAAAATTGCCGCTCCAGCAGAGAAAGCCTTACCAACCAAAGCTCCGTGGAAGCCTGGGCCGAATCACCCCTGGCGTAGACCTTTCAAGTTACACATAGACAAGGGGTGACAAATTCGCTGAACAGTTAAGGTGACATTTTCGCTGGACAACAACAGATGTCGATGTGCGGTGTCCAAGACATACTATACAGTTTTTAAGCTATGGGTACTCTGAATATATTAAGGGTATACTAGAGCTTTTGGGACTGGACATTAGCAGTTTGGAGTGGCAAAAGTATGAGAGCTGGACACCGTACCCACCTGGTAGCAGGTAAGATTGATTACAAGCAACTGAGGAAGATTAACCCTGAGGCAGCCAGAAGGGCAGTACTGGAGTATTTAAAGAGCAATGGCCATAATATCTCCCAAACGGCGTTGGTTTTCGGGGTAAACCGGACGGTTATTTACGATATCCTCAGGAAAGAGAAGGAAGGTAACCTGAAGGACCGCTCCAGAGCACCACGTAATCAGCCACGCAGGACACCTATACAGATTGAAGATAAGGTCATTGAGGTTAAGTGCAGGACGAGGTATGGGCCAGAAAGGCTATCGCGCTATCTTGAGCAACATGAAGGCCTATCAGTTCCTCCGGGGACAATCAGGCATATTGTCAGGAGGAACAAAAGCAGGATTGTATATCTCCCCCGACATCGTGTCAGGAAGGAGAAGCGGGAGTTTATTGACTGGTACCGAGCTAAGCCCTTTGAAATCGTACAGGTGGACTTAAAGTATATCAGAGACCATAAAGCATTAACCCGGGAACAAATCATCCATCTAGACCGGTACAACATACCGAACTATCAATGGAGCGCCCTGGATGTATGTTCCCGGTTCAAGCTTATCGGCTACTCAAGGGAGAAATCGTGGACTAATGGCCTGTGCTGGTATCTCTGGGTTATTTCCTGGCTATGCTCACACGGGGTTGAGTCGACAATTGTCTTCACTGTGGATAACGGTGAGGAATTTGGAGGCAAGTCGTGGTTAAAGGTAAGAGAACTGCGGAAACTCATCAGTGGTTTTGGCTGCAGGCTAATTCAAAATCACAAGGGGCACTGTGAGGAAAACGCCCATCTAGAACGTTCCCATCGTACCGATGACGACGAATTTTATATTCCTAGGGCCATGGAGATCAAAAGCGATGCTGACCTTCTAAACGAGGCCCTAGGTTACATCTATTACTACAACAACTTGCGAGAACACTCCTCACTCGGTTTCAAAACACCTCTTTCTTATCTCAAGGCGCGGCTTCCAGACATTGATGATAAAATAAGGTTTGTTATCCCTATAATGCTGGACAAAGTGGCTGTCGAGCTCGGCCCCTGGAGTGGATACCATGTCTTGGCACAGCACCATATCTATGATGCTCCTTAATTTGTCCTCGCGCGTCTAATATGCTAAACTCGTTGCCTTGTAGAGGACTGAATTGAGGATAATCGTTACCAATGACGATGGTATCAGAGCTGCGGGGCTTTGGGCACTTGCTTCCGAGTTAAGTAAAATAGCAGAGGTTGTAGTAGTGGCCCCGGATAGGGATCAGTGT
>JAIMAA010000156.1 GCA_023512225.1 Candidatus Bathyarchaeota archaeon | reverse complement strand
GGCGAAGTGGAAAAGCGCGGAGACTTTGATGAGGTTTGTGAGGTGTTTGAAGTCTCGCATTGAACGTGGCGATTTGCTTGGGAAAGCCTGTGCGAATTTTATGGCGTATGGGTCTACCGCTTTGATGTTTTCGAGGTGGTTTTTGAGAAAGTGTACGTAGCCTTCCAAAAGCATGTAGTCGAAGTCATGTTGGAACATCCATGGATAAGCGGATTTTTTGCCTGTTAGGATGTTGGCGGCTTCGTATTTCTTCTGTGTCATTTCAGGCGTTATGGTGAAGCCTCTCGTGGCGAGGTCTTGAACGTATTTTTCCTGTGTGCTGCAGAATATTGTGGCTGGCCAACCTTGAATTATGACGTGTTGGGCTTGAAGTTGTCCCTTGCCTGACTTGTCTGTGAAGCGGTAGCTGATCTGGTGCGCATCGTGGCTTAGAATAGGCCTGAGCATGTTGAAGGTTTCGAAGTGTGGTGCCTCAAGGAAGACGAGGATTTTTCCGTTAAGCTCAACCAGGTAGCGGCTGTCCCGCATTTTTTGTATCCATGCTTCTTTTTCTTCTTGCGATGCATCTTTGTCGGGTTTGCTGGATGGCAGTATCAAGTCGCCATTTTTGTCGATGAGGAGTCCATGCTGGTGGATTAGGGCTGTTGGGCTTAAGCCGCCGAGAAGCCAGACATCGTCTTTTGGGAAGTATTTTAGGGCTTGGACTACGTTGTAGCTTTTGCCTATGCTGCTTTCTCCGCGTAAGAAGAGGTTTATGGGTTCAGGCGTGTAGGCGCTTAGGGCTGTGAGGAAAACCATGTTTTTGGTGATGATGTCTCGGCGTACGGTTCGGCTTAGATGTCTTAAGAATTTGCTGTATAGTTTTGGGTCTACGGCGAGCAGGTCTCCGGCTTTGAAGCCTCCGAGAGTTTTGAGTTCTTTGAGGTTGAAGAGGTTGCTCATTGCTGGTGGCTCGATGAGGAAGCGTTTGGGTTATTGGGTTTTGGTTGAGGGTGTTTGGTTTCGTTTTTTGCGTCCAACGGTTGTGCCGTTCTGGAAAACCCAGAAGAAATATCCGTCTCTGGTTAGCTTGCCATTGTGATTCTGAAGGTCTTTGAGCATCGCCTTGAAATCTAAGCTGTTGACATCTTCGCTTTTTTCGTATGGTCCTTTTGTACCTTCGACTTGTTCCCATCTGATTTTGCTTGGGTTCCAAGAGGGTGTTTCTGTTTGTGTTTTATTGGCATCTTTCGGTGCGGCTTTGGTTGACAGTTTGTTGGGTGCGCTCAGCCAGCCGTCAATTAGCCCTGTTAAGTTTGCCTTAGCAATTTCAAGTTCGCTCGAGTCCTTGATGGTAGCTTCTAACTCGTAGTATTCTTTAATCCATTCCTCTGCATCGCTGGGTTTTCTGGTTCGACCTTTTCCTACACGAAGTTTTTCGACTTCCATTTATCCTCTAAGTCTATGCTCCCGCCACTTGGAGCGTTATATTCGCAACCGGCTTCTTCAACAATGACCGCTTGACCGTTTAGAGTGGGATTGTAGTGTCCAAGCTCTAAGACTATAATCTTTCCTCTTAACCCCATTTTTGAGGCTTCACTTTTTGCGATTCTTATTAGCTTCTCTGCGTCGTGGAAACCCTTGATGAATAGAGCCTTCCGTTTTTTCTCAGCTACACTTGCCATGCTTCCTACTTCCTTTTAGTGCGGTTGTAAATATCCATGAATGCGTCTATGGCGCCCTCGCAGAAAGCGTCTGACAGGTCTTCTTGGATTTGAATCTTGTTTTCTTTTGCAAAGTGTCGAATCCACCTGCGCATGCCGTCAGTTGCGGCTCGTTCGGCTGCTAATGGACCAATAGGTTCTTCGCCGAAAGGACCATGCTGTTGTTCAATGAGGTTTTTGTCAACTCTTGTGCGCCACAGTTCGAAATCTTTCCAAGAAAGCTTTGGAATGATTTCTTTATACATCGTTATTTGTCCTTCTTTGAAGTCTACGTTTCGTTCTTTTTTGAGCCTTTCAATTATTGGTCCTAAATCTACCTGTGAGCGGATTTGAATGTATTCCAGTACTGCTCTTCTGCAGACTTCAGACCAGTTGACTTCTGGGAAGCTTTCCATTTTCTCTGCAACGTCGTCTGGAAGGTATATCGTCACATTCTTTCCCATGAGTTACTCTCCATTCCTTGTTTCTCTACCACCCGAGACTATTTCCGTTTAAATATATAAAGTATTCTGTGGGTTCTGTGGAGTGTCTATAATTTACCGTTCCGAGACGGTTTGTTTGCATTTTCTTGCCATCGATAGCATGCTTTCTCAAGGGGGTCAACCGCTAAGTGCCAAAAGCTACACCAAGCTCTTTTCTTGCGCACTCCTCTGTTTTGTCTTTCACGCAACGCCATAGGTGCTTTCAGTTGGCTAAGTCTCTTTCTCAAGTCTTCATCTATTTCAATTTGAACATCACAGAAGCTGCATTCGCAACAAAAATGAATCAAATGTTTTCGCCATAACAATTTTTATTCATGAACCCTTTCCGTTATCAGACTCAGCTTTTCAGCATACTGCAGAAATGCCATGCGTAGGGTTTCGCTCTCGCTCTGTCCGAGTTTTCTGCAGATGTTGTCGAGTATTTCTTTGTGTTGTGGGCTTAGTACGACTCTGACGATGCACTTCTTCATTGTGAGTTCACGGTTTCGGATGCTTAATTAATGAATTGCGTTTCAAAAATAAAGACTTGCTCCTACGAAAGTCACCATGTGATGTGTCGCAAAAAACGTAGGGGGAGGGGGTATAGAAAAGATAGGGTAGGGCTTAGGTTTTGCCATCTGGTGAAAAACGTAGGGGGTCTACAGAACGATAGAGGGGTATGGATAGATTGTTCAGTTTTGCTCGCAACGGTTGCCTTTCTGAAGCTCTAAAGGGAGATAGACAATGTTAAGGATAACAAGTTTTTTAGGAATAGCGATTTAACTATTGAATGGTGTGTTTGGATGAGTTTGAAATGTCCGAAATGTGGTCGCACGCTTCCGAATAAGCCTTTGAAAACGTGGAAGTTTAGGTTCTATGATGTAAGACGTTACGAGTGTCAGCACTGCAAGACAAAGTTCAACACTTATGACAGCCCAAAATCAAAGTTCACAATACCCAAAAGTAAGCGTAAATAGATGTTTGGCGACTAAGAGGTCAAAGCCTCAGGCAATTTGTCAACAGGTCTTCCTTGACAAATGTATAAATCACGGTAATTTCTCGGTACTTCTATTGGAGTTAAGCCCACAAGTTCGACAACTTCAGCACCACCAAGGTCTTTACGCGTAGCCCAAGCCATGATGTAAGCGGTGTCTAATTTTTGTAGCAAGTTATCGGCTTCATCATAAGATTGAAATTCAGAAGTCTCAATTGCTACACATAAAGATGGGTCATCCAGCACATGATACACCTGAACATGAATCTGGACTTCACGTTTTGGATAGCACATAATTCTCCTTTCTTTGATTATATCCTCAATATTGGAAATATCAAATTCTTTTTCCAAGAACCGAATTTGAGAAGGTGTGGTTTGAAACA
>JAIMAA010000155.1 GCA_023512225.1 Candidatus Bathyarchaeota archaeon | reverse complement strand
GGGCTTTGGCAAATGCATAAATTGTGAAAACACAAATCAGTTAACAGTTTAGAAGGAGCGTTGCTTACTTTGGAGATGTTTGACCCGAAAAAATTTGTTGAGACCGAAATTGAAGAAACTAAGAGGAAAATCGGCAGCGAAAAAGCTTTGGTGGTTGTGTCTGGCGGCGTTGACAGTTCAACATGTGCAGTACTCACGCATAAGGCGATAGGTGAAAACCTCGTCTGCGTGATATTGGATGATGCTTTCATGCGAGAAGGCGAACCCGAACGCGTAGCCGAAATATTGTCAAAACCGCCCTTAAACGTTCCAACAAAAATTATCGATGTGCGCGAGCGCTTCTTGCAAGCAATGAAAGGCTTGAAGGATGCAGAAGAAAAACGCAAAATGTTTCGCGAAACTTTCTATCAAGTCTTAAGCGAAACCGCCAAAAAAGAAGACTGCAAGGTTCTTGTGCAAGGCACGATACGTGCAGACATCATAGAAACAGTTGGCGGTGTGAAAACACAACATAATGTTTTGGAACAAATGGGTATAAACCCTATGGAACGCTACGGCTTCAAGGTTGTGGAGCCACTTGTAACACTATTGAAGGAGCAAGTCCGCATGGTCGCAAGATATCTTGGACTTCCATCTGAGCTTTCTGAACGACAACCGTTTCCCGGACCCGGCTTATCAGTGCGTGTAGTTGGAGAAATTCACCTTGACAAGTTGGAAACTCTGCGGAAGGCTACAGCAATTGTGGAGCGTGAGTTGACTCAATATAAGCCAAGCCAATATTTCGCCGTAATAGTCGACAATGAAGAAACTTCAGAGACTTCAAAAAATGCCCGTATTCAAGAGACCGCTGCGCGTTTTCTTAATGTTCCATCTCGAAATGTTCACGTGAAAATTTTCAGAGACAAAGCTACTGGCGTGGAAGGCGGAAAGAGGCGCTATGGTGAGGTGGTGGGTGTGAAGGTTGAAACGATGAATGGAAAAGTTCATCAAACAGCTATTCAGCACATAGTTTCTCTTCAAGCGAAGATAATTACTGAAAATCCAACGGTGGCAAGAGTTTTCTATGCAGTGAAGGATTTGGCGGAGAAAAAGCCCTACGCGATAGGCGTGCGGTCTGTGCAAACCAAAGATTTCTTGAAAGCACGAGTTTCAGACATATCATGGGCAACATTGAATAAAATCGCAGAAGAAATAATCAACAAATGTGCAGATGTATCAACTATCTATTACGATGTTACTCCTAAACCACCAGCAACAATTGAAATGGAATAGACTTATCCGAAAGCGTAAATAACAAGCCGTAATACCTTTTCTTGTTGATGATTCGTTATGTTCCGTGTTAGAGTAAGCCGAATCGAGTCAATCCAAGATGTTGACGGAAATCTCGGGAAACGCATTGAACTAATCGAAGAACGTCCAATCCCCCGATTCGTGGTTAGACCACAAACTGAAGAAGCAAAAGTTGTTCAAGATATGCTTCAAGCATTACAACAGCAACTGCCAATGTTTCCCGCAAGAGGGCAGTTCACAGTTCCGAAAATAATCTTGTTTTTAACAGAGCAAGAATACGAAAGTCTTGGCATAGACTTCGACGTCAACCAAATCTACGAAGTGGCTCTTGAAAATCAAACAATAAAGTTCAAGAAAAGTGTATGACTTCTTCTCTTATTTGTTTTAACGCCGAATGTTTCGGGTGAAACGACAAGACAAACATCATTTTTCTCAATGCGTCGTAAATTTCTTGCATGGTAGATTCTCCGCCTTTATCGCAATACAACGGTATGGGTTCTTCTTCAGCGTTCTTGTAATAAATATAAATCGGCGTAAACTGTTCCTCAAAAGTGACAACTTCCACATCAAGCCGCAACTCTTTAGCCATTTTCTCCGCTGCCACGCTCACCGATTTCAATCGTTCCCCGTCAGACATGCCACTTGAAGCATAAACTAACAGTTTTCCATTATGATTCGCGAACATAACAGACCAGCCCGAAAACAACTTCCACAAAGTCTCTTTTAAAACAAGTGCAGAAGCAACATAGCAAAGCAGCAGAGAGAGTTAAGTTAAAGTGAAAAATCGAAAACCATAATTAAACACGACAAAACGGTGAACCCATGAAAGCCAGAGCCCACGTAATCGTAAGCGGCAGAGTGCAAGGTGTATTCTTCCGATCAGAAACGCAGCATGAAGCCAGAAAATACAGCGTGAAAGGTTGGGTTCGCAATCTGCCAGATGGTAGAGTTGAAGCTGTTTTTGAAGGCGAAGAAGAAAACGTAAAGAAGCTCATTGAGTTTTGCAAGCGTGGACCGCCAGGCGCAAGAGTTACTGATGTAAATGTTGTTTGGGAGAATTACACTGGCGAGTTCAAAAATTTCGAAATAAGATATGGATATCGTTTGTAGCTCTACTTTAATAAGAGTGATGACCAATTCTGTGAGGATGTGCGTGAAAATAATTGAAAACAAAAGAGATACTCGTAGTAAATGATGATGGCGTCCACTCACTTGGACTGCTGGCTCTGAAAAAGAAAATGGACGAACTTGGAAAGGTTTCTGTTGTCGCTCCAGAAAAGGAACGAAGCGGCATGGGTAAAGCTGTTTCAACATGTTTAATCGAAGTCAAAGAAACACAACTTGCTGACGGAGGAAAAGCATACGCTATCAGCGGGACCCCTGCAGACGCTTGCCTGCTTGCACTCTTCAAGATTCTGCAGCATCCTCCAAACCTTGTTGTCTCAGGAATAAACTTGGGTCCAAACCTTGGAATAGACGATTTGTTAACTTCTGGAACCTTAGGCGCGGCATTAGAAGCGGCAATTCACGGAATTCCTGCCATTGCAGTCTCATATAGCCTAAAAAGAATAACAGACCGTGAAGGAAAAGTGCACGCAAATATACACATGGGAAGTCTAGAATTTTGTGCAGAATTAGCTAAGCAAACTGCAAAGTACGTATTAACAAACGGAATGCCCAAAGATGTTGACGTGATTTCCATAAACGTTCCAGAAAACCCCACATCCAGAACCGTTAAAGTTACAAGCCTCTCGTACAAGGGCTACACAGACATTTTTGCCGAGAAAACTGATGGATACCAGATTCGCGGGTGGTTCCTCGAAGATTACCCATACGACGAAGCGGAAACGGACACGCACGCAATCAGAGAAAATAATTACGCTTCTGTCACGCCGATAAAACTGAATTTTACACACCAGAAGAGAAACATGAAAGAGCTGGCTAAATTCTTGAACGAAAGAAGCTACGACGTGATTTTTTAAGTTCTCTTCTTTGGCACTCTGAAATGCGAGCCTTTTCCAGCGCTTACGTAGTCTCCGCCTATCCCACGCACTATGGAAGCTATCTTCGCAAAGTTTTCAGAACCCAAAAATTGCCGCGGCTTTATCACTATGTAATCTTCCTTCTCCTCAAAATTCAAAAGACCCTCTAAATCTTCTGGAAACATCATTTTTATATCTTCTACGGCTTTCACTCGTTCCGGAGCTCTCGGTATTCCCGATATAGGTGTAGGTATAGGCGCTGGTGTAGGAGGCGTTACTGGTTGAGGA
>JAIMAA010000154.1 GCA_023512225.1 Candidatus Bathyarchaeota archaeon | reverse complement strand
ACATAAAGCTTAATGGTCCATTGCAAAACGCCAGAGTAATCGAATTATTCATCAGCCTCCTCCAAGTCGCGCCCTCAGAAGAGATCAGACAAAGGCTTCTAACGTGCATGAAACAAATCACGCAGAGCAGATTAGAGGAAGAACAAGCAAGCATTGAAGCCAGAATCTTTGACGCTGTTCTAAAATGCGAAAACAAACTCGAAGACGGCAAAATCACCACACAAGCAGTAGCAGACGCTTTTAATGATGGCTTATCTGAAAAGGAAAAGGCAACAAGCAGATTTATCGGTCGCAAACTGAGAGCCTTAGGCTTTGAAAAATGCAGAGTCGGCAACAGGGGTCAAGCAGGCTTCTTCTGGGACAACAAACTCGTTGAAAGATTAAAAATGCGCTACTTTCCACCAGTTCACAAAACAACTTCAGCAACCTCAGAAACTTCAGAAACCCCAGCAACCATGAACACAACCTCGCCATTAAAGCCTCTTACCGCTGAAGTAACTGAAGTTAACCCTTCAGCAACAATAAGCCTCCCACAAGTCAAATCACCATCAAACGCTGAACTTTCTGAAGAAACTGAACAAACTGAAGTTAACTTAAAGAACATTCCCAAACCATCAGCTGAGCCTACCGCCAAGCCTGAAAACTTGAAAAGCATCTACTGGAGCGACAACTCCTATGGATGGCACACATGCGCACTATGCGGATATACTAAACTAACAAGCTGGCAAGCCGAAACCTTCCAAGACGAAAAACTATGGCTGTGCGACGACTGCAAAGCAGAATGGGAAAAACTGCAGGAGGCGGTCCATTGAAGAAGAAAAAGCATTCGGACAAGCTTGTTGTTGGTGGTTTACACAAGGACGATTTCGCATGGGCAGCCACACAATATGAGGAAACAGGCTACATCCTCGTAGCATTCATTCTGGACTACGACGGCTACCATTGGAAGGCAATTTACGTTAAACACAACGAAGGTGAATATTTTGGGTAGAGGCGAACGCTGGAGCGATGCTGAAAACACGCTTTTAATGGAGATGGTGCAGCAAGGCTTAAGCCTTGACGACATCGTTAAAAGCGGAAAGTTTGAAGGGCGCACCCCACAAGCAATAGCTAAACAGATTGAGCGACTGAAGCTTGGATGTTTTGTCGGACAAAACAAAAAATCCTTTGTCGGACAAATAGGCAAGGCTGAAATCCCCGAGTTCGAAGAGGTTTTAGCCCGCTATGTTGACGCCTTCAACAAACTCTGCGAAAAACCCGAAATAACAAAAGAGGACGTCGAACGAATAAAACTAATTTTTCAGGCAGCTTGGCGATATAAGGAACTCTACCATGAATACGAGAAAATAGAGGAGATTAAGGCTCGACTGGACAAGATTAACGCCGACATTGAAATGCTTAAGGAAATGAAGAAAAGAGAAGGAAAACTCGACCAATGTCAGACACCACATTGAAATGCCCTCAATGCAGTTCTGAAAAGCTTTACAGAGACGGATTACGCTATTTGGCAGACGGCTCAAACGTCCAAAGATGGTTATGCAGAAACTGCGGTTACCGCTTCACTAAGAAAAGCTGCAACTCTTCAGGAGCGTTTCAACCGCTCTCAAGAATTCAGACGCAGTCATTAAAAACCAATTTTGCCATACTTAGTAAGCGTCAAGTATGCGACTGCTTGACAGAAGCGTCGAAAAACTTGACCGAAGTAGCCCGACAAGAAACGGCCCAGCGGGAGGGCACAACGACAAACCAACACGAAGCCAAAGACAAAATCCTACAATACGCATGGTGGCTCAAAAAGAAAGGAAGAAGCGAAGCAACAATCAAATCAAGAGTTCGCAGACTAAAAGGTCTCGCAAAACACTGCAACCTAATGGACCCAGAAGCAGTAAAAGAAACCCTCGCCAAACTCTCACAGAAAAACAGCACAAAGGCCATCACCACATCCGTCTATACAAACTTTCTGAAATGCTTCGGCTTAACATGGGAACCACCAGAATACAAAATGGAAGAAAGCATACCATTCATCCCATTAGAAACCGAAATAGACCAACTGATAGCCAGCTGCAACAAACGCACGGCAGCCCTACTTCAACTCCTAAAAGAAACAGGTGCAAGAATAGGCGAAGCCGCAAGACTCCAATGGATAGACCTCGACTCAGAGCGCAGAACACTTAGAATTCAAGCAGAAAAAGGAAGCAACCCGAGAATGCTTGGTATTTCAGAGAAACTGGTAGGAATGCTAAACGCACTGCCTAAAAGAAGCGAATACATCTTCAACCCAAACACAAAAGCCCTAAGAACAAGCTTCGTATACCAAAGAGCACGAGCAACAGTAAAGCTAAACAATCCAAGACTGAAAAGGATAACATTTCACACACTGCGCCACTGGAAAGGCACAATGGAATACCACAAGACCAAGGACCCATGGCATGTCAAAAGAATACTGGGACATAAAACCCTAAGCAGCACTGAAGTTTACATAAACGTTGAACAAGCAATCTTCCAAATCTCAAACGACGAATACCACGTCAAAGTAGCCCACGACCTCAAAGAAGCATGCCAACTGCTGGAAACAGGCTTTGAATACGTAACAGACATGGAAGGCATCAAACTCTTCAGAAAACGCAAGTAAAAACCTGGCGTGTTATTTACAGGGCTGGCGTGTTGGCTGTAACCCGCCTTCTGTTTTATGTGGCATTCGGCTAATCGGGCTACCCGCGCTTTGGGCAGATTCCTCATCAGCGCCAATACCAGAATCAGTAGCATTTATGTAGATCCCCTGTGTTTGTGTTCTGTTCAATACATAAAATTGTAGTTTCATATCAACCAAGGTAGGTGCGACATTTGTTCCGCCCCAGTATATATGAAGCGTACACGTTGCGTTTCTGCCATCGGTATCATTAAGCAGTAGCCCTACAAAAGTATGTCCTTGGAAATCTGTAACTGGTTGGAAAGTCAGAACATCATCATCGCTACCTTCACCTGTAATGCTCGCAATAGCCGCAGGGTCATACGAAGTAACAAACCATCTAAGCGCTTGTGGATTCGCACTGTATTTCAAAGAGTGTTCGTATTGCGAAAGGTCTATTGTAACATTCACATTTGTATCTTGGCTTATTGGGCTTGGAAGTGGTGCGATCCAAGGTTTGTCGAATACATAGATTTTCCCTGCATCGTTAGCGCCTGCAAGTGCGCCTACCGAAGGGGCATCATTAGAGGCATTCCAGAAATCACCTGCTGCAACTGCGCATCCAAACCATTCAGAATATCCTGTAGGTTCAAGTATATGGTCTGCAACGCTGTCCATTCCAGAGCCACCAAGAAAACAGTATGTTCTCCCAGAGTGAGCTATAGGGAGCGAATAATTCTCAGCGCCGACTATAGCATCAGAATATCCATCGCCATTTATGTCTCCCGAAGCAACCGCAGAACCAAATCTTTCACCTGCAATATTCGTGGAAATTTGCATGTCTACAACATTGTTAGGTATGTGTCCGCCATAGTATATGTATGCTCTGCCTGTATTCGTTCCTACGAGTTTGTTCTCAGGGGCACCAATCAATAAATCATCAAAACCGTCGCCATTAAAATCACCATACGAAACTGCTTCGCCGAAACGCTCCACTGCTGGG